>JAZUBD010000097.1:0-17585 GCA_045638305.1 Lachnospiraceae bacterium | reverse complement strand
CCCTGTTCAGCCGCCTTCTCAAACCAGTACAGTGCCTTTTCTTTGTCCCATGACATGCCTTCGCCATAACTACAATAATACATATCGGCGGTTGCGAACTGTGCCTTCGCATCGCCTTGTTCGGCTGCCTTCTCATACCAGTACAATGCCTTTTCGTAGTTCACTTCTGTTCCGAGACCACGGAAAAATATAAGCCCCACATTGAACTGTGCCTCCATATCGCCATGTTCAGCTGCAGCTTCAAGACTTTTTATTTCAAAATTTTCATCCATATTATTCTTCGCCTTTCTAAACACTATATCAATTCATCCTGAACCGTAACCTCAATCTCTTCTCCTGACAAAATAATGGCAAGACCGGACGAATCCCATTACATCTATCATCTTTTCCTCCGAAAAATAAATAATCTCCGTCTGCAAGCTTACCCTGCAAGTCCGAATACATCAATATTTCCCTTGCTGTCCATATATACCTCTATACTATGGTCAGCAAAATAATCCGGGTCGCAATTGATGAAAATGTGTGCAGATATGTCTTCCGCTTCCTCATCGTAGGAAATGTCAATGGTATCAAATTCAAGTGACGCTGCAAAATCCTTCTCGCTGATTGGAAGATATACCGCTGTTTCATCATCCACCATATAGCCTCTGTGTTCTTTGGTGCTGTCCTCTGCTTCATCCTCACAGCTTGACACCCATTCCTCTGCAAGTGCAAGCATTCCATCATCAATAAGTGCTTTTACAAATGCATCTTTGTTGTTTAGCGACTCCACAAGCTTATTTATCAGCGGAAGCATCTCTTCCAACGAGCGTTTTCCTCTGTCAACCAAGATGGTTGTCTCTTCTCCCCATACAAAACCACTTCCGTAAGAGTATCTCTCTTCGTTTCTGAAATCTTCCAAAACAACCGGACTGTTTCTCTTACGATATTTCCGTAATTGATTGATGTTCTTAAAAATAAGCGGTGTTTCTTCTGACAAAAGTACTCCCGTATATTTGTCAAACCATGGAATATAACAAATCCAGCCGTAGTTACCCTCTTTGTCGATATAGAGGTTTTTCGGCAATGCAGTCTCCGTAACAAAAGTCGCACGAAGCACTTCAATAAACGCCTTGAACAGCTCATCCTCTTTCTCCAAATACTCCGCATAAGCCTTCTTCTGAGCATCGGTAATACTATCCTCTACGCTTCCTTCCAGCTCTATTACAAGGTTTTCTTCCTCGCCGAAGAAAGAATGCTTGGTCAAACCTTTCCAACTGTTTGCTACATCGTGAACCAAAAGACCGAAGGTCTCATCATTCATCTTATGCAGGTAGCGAAACTCGTCACGATTCATCAGGATACGCGGTTCTTCTTCTGAAAGAAGTACCACAAAGCCCCTTCTCTCAATCCAAGAACATCCAAATACCCAACCGAAACTACCATCTCGGGCAATCTGAAGGAAATACACTTTGCACATTACGAAAAGTGCTTTCTCTGTAATTGTGTCCTTTTGGTCTTCCGGTTCAAGTTCTACAACTCTGTCAATTTCTTCAAAATTCCACTTATAATAATCGAGAACGTATTTAGGAACTTCCCTGATATACTTCTCCTCGTTCTCAAGGTAGGTCTGATAAGCCTTTCTTTGTACGTCAAGAATACCTTCCTGATTCTCGTCTTGTACTAAAACTCGTATCACAACATCTGACCCATGCAGGGTTTTATCCATGCTTCTCACCCATACATATTTGTTGTATTCAAGTTCTCCCAAAACCTCATCTTTTATTGTATCTGCCATAATTTTTTCTCCTCCTATTTAACTCTGAACTCATTCCTGTTATCGCCCTCGAAGTTTTTAAAGACGCGCTCCCTCTGAGCCTTTCCGTCTGTTTCTAACACTTCCGGTATCTTCGAAATCCACACTTCCGTCTTTTCAAAAGCATACTTCTTACCGCCCACCCGCAAGGTCACTTCAAAGTTTTCGTTTTCCTCACTATAGGCAATCAGAAGAACGCCCTCCTGCATCCTGTCTTCCCCATAGGCCTCATCAAAAAGGTGTAGCATCTCCTCTTCCTGAAACCAAAGCTCACCGAAGTATTCATAGCCTCCGGCGTACCAGGACAGCTCATAATACTTTAAGCGGGCAGGTCTTTGAATGGATGTCACCTTGGTTCGATTGCGGGAACAAAGCTCTTCACCGTTTGCATACTCCTCTTTTGCCCAAAACATAGGCGTACTTTCCTTCTCAAATTCGAAACGGATTTCATAGGTGTATTTTTCAAAGTACTTATCAAGTACTTCCCCCATGGGGATTTCTCTTTCCACTTCAATATACGGGTTTCTCTTAAGCGTCCTATCTACATACCCATCGAAAGGTGGTATGATTTCATGTTCTTCACATATCACATCATTAAATTCATCCGTGGCTTTTCCCTGTGCACTCCAATCAAGCAAAATCGTCCTTCTGGAACCGTTCAGATACAGGGCCACCTTTCCTTCCGGGAGAAAACAGAGATTGATAACATCAAAATTTACCTTCTTAGGCTCGCTGTTCCTATCTTCATAAAAGTCATACCCTTCGGCGAAAAGCCTCTCGATTTCATCATAAGGCAGCTCTTCATACAGGTAATACACCTGATTCTCTGCATAGGATATCCACAGTGCTTCGATATAGCGTGGAAGCACCACCCTATAATCCTCATCGAACGCAGTGCTTTTTTCTATGCCCATGCCGCCGCACTGGAAATCCGGGCCAAAGTAACTTCGCACCCTTACATTCATATCTTTCTGCTCCGGCTTATCCAAAATAAAATCTGCCTGAAAAACCTCTACCGGCCATTTTCTCGGTGCACTGACAGCCGGCGACCAATGATATGTTTTCCTGCCGTCATCCGTTGCCTCATCCCCTTTTTCATCCGTATTCACTTTGTCCATTCCGGTGAACAGCACCAAAAGTACTGCCACTATGACTAGCACAAAAATGATTATGTAAAGTTTGCTCATAAGGATTTATTCCTCCGCGTTTTTCTTTCATGCCTCATATACCCAGCGTACATTATACAAATCCGAAATAATCATTTCAATAGCTTATGTTTAACAGGGCGATATCGTGCATATCCGGTACATTTTCGCGCACAAAATGCCATCAGATAGCACAAGTTGTCAATTGCCATCTTTTATGCATTATAACCTTCCCAAGGAAATTCAGCTTTCCTCAAAGAAACTGATATAACAATACAAAATCTACGGTTTTACTTGACTTTACGCAAAAATCGAATTACTATTAGATTGTGAATTTCACACAGTGTATGTTTCCAAAAGGCGGTGTTACTATGAACAAAAAAGGCAATATCTGCGTAGTGATGGCAGATGTTACAGAGGATTATCGAGATGAGTATCTCGTAGGAGTGGCAAAACAAGCAGAAAAAATGAACTATGTTACCACGGTGTTTTCCATGGCACTGTTGAATCAGCAGAAACCCCAAGGGGAAGAATCGGTATTTGATTTGATAGACTTTAACAACTATGACGGTGTTGTATTTTTTGAAAAATCCTTCTCTGCGAACAAATCCCTAGGCAAGAGAATGGAACGATTTATTTCCGAAAAATGCAGTAAACCGGTTGTTGTCCTGGGTAATTCCACCGTTTTCGAAAATGTATTTTCAGGGGACTACAGCCGCAATATCGAGTTGCTTACCGACCACATAATAGAGCAACACAACTGCGAACTGCTGTATTTCCTTGGAGGATATCAGGGGTATTCTACCAATATCGATATAGGTTTTATCAATTCGCTAAAAAAGCACGGAATCGCCGTGACAGACGACAATATGATTTACGGCGGTTTTTGGAGTGATTGTGCGGAAAAGCTGGCAGAGGATATTGCCTACGGAAATGTGGAGAAACCGGACGCTGTTATCTGTTACAGCGATATTATTGCATTTTTCTTAATTAAAGCACTGTTTCGATATGGTATCCGTGTACCGGATGATATCATCGTTACAGGTTTTAGTGCGAGTACCACCGCTCAGAACGGTATCATCTCTATAACCACTTGTAGCTGCGATACCGAATACTTGGGACGTATCGCTGTATCCCGCCTGCATTCGCTTATTACCGAGGAAGACGAGCCACAGATTATCCGACCAAGAGCAAATATTATTACAGGCATGAGCTGCGGATGCGGCAACAATCAAAATCTTAATATACGCAGACTCTTGGAAATGCACGAAAAACGAAGTGTTGAAGATACACATTTTGCCAACAGTGAACTTGACGAAAGATTATTTGCGTGCCGTGATATCAATGATTTGGCTGATGTGATATCGCAGACCCACTACCTTATTGCAGACAAAAGTAGCATGGCCGTGTGTTTACATGTAGATAAAGAGCTTTCACGATGCTTATTTATGTTGGATTATATCGGAAAAGAAGATCAGGTATATTTTAAGAGCACAGATATACTTCCCCCAAATTCTACGCAAGCAAACTCTTCCACCATAGTATATGTGCTTCCTATCGTGTTCAACGATAAGAATCTGGGACATATTGCTGTCTGCTACAATAAGCCTACCGTATATAACGTACACCTAAAGAATTACACCAGACATCTTGCCATAGGTCTGGAGGTGTTGGAAATTCGTAACATTGCAGCCTTATCTTTGGAAGAAGCTCAGGTTAACATTGATAGCAACACAAAAAGTAAAACGATATATGCGTACAATGGCGTAGCTTTGCATCGCATAAGTATCGATAATGTGCTCTATTTTGAGACCGATGGTCGAAAAACAGTTGCTGTACTGCGTTCCGGACGTCTTATGGTACGAAACTCCTTGTCTCAGCTGGAGGAACAGTACAAAGATGACGACTTTTTACGAGTGTCAAAGTCAACGCTCCTAAATATCACAAAAGTGACTGAATATAGCCCCGACAGTGACAGAACGCTGCTCGTAACCCTTGTGGGAAATGTAAAAATTCGAGTTTCACGCAAGTTTGCTTCCGAGTTCAAAACGAAAATGGCAGAGCATTAATGCTCTGCCATTATTCCTTTAATAAAGCTCTGTCTGTGTATCGGACACGGTCCGTCTTTGCGAAGCTTTTCCATGTGCTCTGCCGAGCCGTAGCCTTTATTTCCGGCAAAACCGTAGCCTGGGTATATCTTGTCAAACTCCACCATCATCCGGTCCCTGGTTACCTTCGCTATGACGCTGGCTGCCGCTATGGAAAGGCTTTTTGCGTCGCCTTTTATAATCGGTACCTGCTTCACGTTCTTTCCGCCGAACAGTTCATTTACCCCCGGTATGGTCACTGCATCGTTTAACAGTACGTCCGGTGCACCGCAGGTCTCCGCCATTTTCTGCATTGCCTCCCGCATGGCACGGAAGGTAGCCTGTAAGATGTTAATTTCGTCAATTACCGTATGGGACACACAGCCGATACCGTAGGCTACCGCTTTCTCCAAAATCTCCGGAAACAGTTCTTCTCTCTTTTTTTCGGACAACTGCTTGGAATCATTTAAATAAAGAATCCGGCAGTCCTTCGGAAGAACCACACAGGCTGCCACAACCGGCCCTGCTAGCGGTCCTCTGCCTACCTCATCGATGCCGCAAACTACGTTGTATGCCTCGTATTCCCGTTCGTAAGCCAGCATGCCGTCTACTCTGGCACATTCTGCAAGAAACTTCTCCTTACGCTTTCTTGCCTGTTCTATGAGCTTTACAACGCCACTTCTGGTATCATCGGCATATAACGCAATTACAGCCTCTAATTCTTCATAAGAAGCCGTCGCCAGTGTTTCCTTGATTACTTCGATTTTCTCAGCCATAACCTATCCCCCATTTTTGTATAACCGATTATACAAACAGTTTATTCTTCTACAGGCATTTCCGCCGCCTTAGGCTCCTTCTCCGCTCGTTCTAATGTAATTCTGCCAATCTTTCCTGCACGGTACTCATCCGTTACAATACTTGCCGCACGCTCAATATCTGCCTCGCCGCCCTTTTTCAGGCAACCGCGCTTTCTTGCCACACGCTCCAGCGCTTCAAAACCGTCGGCGCATTCTTCGATGCCGTATTTCGCATTTACTACCCCCGGATACTCCTCGTACAAATACGCCAAAAGCGTCATGGCCAATTCTCTCACATCCAGAATATCCTCATTAATGGACCCAATCCACGCAATACGCAGGCCCACTTTCTGGTCTTCAAACTTCGGCCACAAAATGCCCGGCGTATCGAGAAGCTCCAGCTCCTTATTCAAGCGAATCCACTGCTTGCCCTTGGTTACGCCCGGCTTATTCCCTACCAAAGTCACGCTTTTTCCCGCAAAAGCATTGATAAAGGTAGACTTACCTACATTCGGAATACCTACAATCATGGCACGGAGCGGTCTGCCGATAATACCACGCTTTAAGTCACGCTCTCTTTTTTCTTTACAAGCTTCCTTTACTACATTTAACACATTCTTTACGCCTGCACCGGCCTTAGAATTCACGGTCAGCACAAAGTAGCCCTTTGCTTCGTAATAGGCCTTATATTCCTTCGTTCGGGATTCATCCGCCAAATCCGCTTTATTTAACAAAAGCACCCGAGGCTTGTTTCCCGCAAACTTCTCAATGTCCGGATTCTTCGAACTGTAGGGAATACGGGCATCCACCAGTTCAATTATAACATCCACCAGCTTCAGTTCGTCCTGAATCTGGCGCTTTGCTTTACTCATATGTCCCGGATACCACTGATACTGCATCTTACACCTCCGTCCGGTAGCCTAATGCCACCTTACAACCAACTCATCCGCTATTTATTCTTCTCCAGATTCATCTGGGAAATGATGTTAAACGGGTCCAGCGTCAGCCACGCCTTTCCCACAATTTGCTCCTTTGTTACATTACCGATGTTGGCAAACCGACTGTCCTCACTTTTATTTCGGTTATCTCCCAGCACAAAGTATTCGTCCTCGTCTAACGTGAACTCCTCCGCCGCCAAACCGGACAAATGAATCATCGGCAAATCCTTTACCGCTTCTTTTAATATTGTTCCGTTAATATATACACTACCGTTAACAATCTGTACCTTATCTCCCGGAAGTCCGATGACACGCTTTACATGATAATAGCTGTGTTCCTCGCCTGCCTGTTCAAATACAATCACATCAAACCGTTCCGGCCCTTTTCTTATGTAGGACAGCTTATTTACGATAATCGATGTCCCCTCTGCCAAGGTAGGTTCCATGGAAGTTCCGGGCACTACCGTGCGTTCAACGGAAAGCCTCACCAGAAAAAAGGCAAGCGTAATTACCGCCACTGTTTCCAAAAACAAAAATAACAAGCTCCGTAGCTTCTTTTTTCTTTTTCTTTTATTACGATTATCACTCAAATCAAAATCATAGCCTGCCATTTACTCACCCCTTATGAAAGGAAAAGGGACAATTTGCATTGTCCCTTTCGTCAACTTATTTTACAAGTTCCTTAACCTTTGCCTTCTTACCTACTCTGTCACGTAAGTAGTTGAGCTTTGCTCTACGAACCTTACCGCGACGGATAACTTCGATCTTCTCAACGATCGGAGAATGTACCGGCCAAGTCTTTTCAACACCAACACCGTTGGATGTCTTTCTTACCGTAAAGGTCTCTCTTGCGCCACCGTTCTGTCTCTTTAAAACGGTTCCCTCGAAAATCTGGATACGCTCACGATTACCCTCTTTAACCTTAGCGTGTACACGTACGGTATCACCTACGTTAAAATCGGCAACCTCTGCCTTTAACTGAGCTGCTTCAATGTTCTTAATAATGTCGTTCATGTTGCGACCTCCTTAAAAATATGGACATTCATACTACCGAACGCGGTACAGCGGAACATCTTGTCTCACAATCGATGATTATACCACAGAACAAGGAGAAATGCAAGCACTTTTTCAACTTTTTCCAACAAAAAGGCTGCAACTCCTATCCTTATGACTTGCAGCCCGTATTTCTTATAAGTACTGAATCAATTCCTCAATAACTCCGCTCAGACGCGCATCGGAAAGGCCGAAGTCCATCTCCTTGTAGCTCCATGCACTGCGACCGATGCCAAGCTCCTCAAACGCCTCATGAATTGCCTTATACCACTTTACCGTATCCTCCGGAGATACTCTGTCAATAACACCGTACTCACCGCAATACAAGGACGTATTGTACTTCTCTGCGGTAGCCACGGCGGAAGCAAACCGCTCCTTGAAGTATTCCTTGGTAAGGTTAAATTCTTCAAATGCAAAACGCTCCTCCGGAACAATCATATCGGTCCAGGTGGCTCCCTGATGGGTAAACTTCAGCGGATCGTAGCAATGCATATTGAAAATCACCTTGTCGTCTGCCGGTGCTCCCAAATCCTTTACCGCATCCGGGGAATTATTCCAGTAGCTGCCCAGTAAAATCAACACCTCCGGCGCAACTTTGCGGATTCTCTTGATACACTCGGTGGAAATACGGTTCCACGCCTCGCTAAAGGACTGATCCGTAATCTCGTTTAACAGTTCAAACACCACATTCTCCGGGTCATTACCGAAACGCTTTGCCATCTCTTCCCAGAGCACATAAAAGCTGTTCTGAAGCTTCTCACTGTCAAAAAATCCACTTTCACCATGAGCCAAATCGAAAGAAAATCCCTTCGTCTTATGTAAATCCAACACAATCTTTAAACCGTACTTCTTTGCCCAACCGATGGCCTTCGCAATACGCGCAAATCCGTCCTCGATAAAGCTGTCATCCTCCGCCTGTACAATATTAAAATCGAACGGAAGTCTCACATGATCCACGCCCCAGGAAGCAATCTTTGCAATATCCTGCTCAACTACAAATCCATCCAGTCTTTCCTTGCTGTAATCACACTGGGACAACCAACCGCCAAGATCAACACCCTTTTTAAATCCGACTAATTCTCTCATTTGTAAAACCTCCTTACAAAGCAGTTCTATATGTTAGTATCAGTGTATCATGTTTCTATGCAAAAACATACCATATTATTATTCTTTTTATCATTTTTCCGTTATAATAATCACGTATCTCCATCAAAGAATTAACGTGTATGGAATTGTTGCTCCCTGTATTCCCGCGGCGTCACCTTCACATATCGTTTAAACATGGAAATAAAGTGACTTTCGGAACAAAAACATAGACTGCTGGCAATCTCTGCCGAAGAAAACTCCGTATACCGGAGCATCTTCTCCGCCGCCTCAATGCGCTTTTGCATAATATACCGAGAGATTGAAATCCCCACTTCCTTATGAAACAGCTTCGACAAATAGGTGGGACTGAGCTTCGTTTCCTCCGCCAAATCCGCCAGTACAATTTTCGTATGCAGATGGGAATAAATGTACTCCAGACACACAATAATGGCCTTGGAATACATGGTTTTCTTACGAATGGACCGCATACGTTTCGCATAAGCCTCGATCAATTCCCGGTGAATGGAGGTGATTTCCTCCTCTGTCTGCATTTTATCGATACGCTGTATGTAAATATCACTGCGGTTGTAGGCCTCCTCCATCTCCATGCCGCCTTCAATGCAATACCGCGTAATAAAGGCAATGGTTATGATGAGATGGTACTTGAGATTCCGCATCTTATCCTCACTGAGCACACCCATACCGTCTCCGCCGAAGGGCTTCATCAGTGCCAGCGTCTCTTCCACATTGCCCATTTTGATGCTCTGATAAAACTCTACTTCCTTATCATACGGCGTATGAAACCGGTTATCCTCCCGGTTTTCGAACTCAATCCGGGCCAATGCCTTCTGCATATCAAGCTTCATGGATTCACCTCCCTTAGTAAAGAGAATGCTCTCGAAACAGGCCATCTATTATAATCTGATACTCGCCAAGCTTCTCACACTTCCGTATCTGCTTCCGAGCCTTCTCACTGTCAAGAAAGCTGTCCAACAAATAAAACCAAAGTTCCTTCATCTTATACAGCAAATCCCGATCAGAGGATAACACCGCTCCGTACTCCTCCATCAACTGCGCATGAAACCTGCGTATCGTCTCTTTTCGGACCGTTTCATCCGGCAATTCTTCCCCACGCAGCCGTCCGATCAGATACGGATCACTGAGCAAGCCTCGTCCCAGCATCACCTTTTCCAACTTCGGGAAACGTTCAGTCAACTTCTCGTAGCTTCCCTTTGTAAAAATATCACCGTTATAGCATAGCGGCCGCTCCCATGTCTCATAGGCACGGGCAAAGGTCTCCATCCTCACCTGCCCCTTGTAAAAGTCCTTCTGAATCCGCGGATGCACCGTCAGCTCCTTAATTGGGTACCTGCCAAACAACGCCAAAATCTTTTCCCAGTCCGTATCATCATTGCGCCCTACCCGGGTCTTTACGGACACCTCTAAGGTACACGTTTCAAACACCTCATCAAAGAACCGCTCCAGTTCCTCAAGCCGCGAAAGGAACCCGGACCCCTTTCCCTTCGTCACCACTGTTCCCGACGGACAACCAAGATTCAGATTCACTTCCGAATATCCATACTCGCTCTTTAAATACTCCGCCGCCATCAAAAAATAGTCGGCTCGATTCGTAATAATCTGCGGCACCACCTGCATCCCCACATTGTTCTCCGGCAGTACGTCACGCTTCTCTTTATTCCGTAAAATCTTATTCCCGTCGGGAGAAATAAAGGGCGTAAAATACTTGTCCGGTGCAGGAAAATAATTATGAAAAGCCCTCCGGTAAATGTGTCCGGTAATGCCTTCCATAGGGGCAAAATAAAAATCCATACTAATTCTCCCGTTCCGCCAGCAGCTTGTCCAAATACTGCTTCTCCTTCTTTGACAGCACCGCATCTTTTAATAAATCCGGACGTGCCGCCAGCGTACGTTCAATGGACTTTTCCCGGCGCCATTTCTCGATATTGGCATGATGTCCGGAAAGTAATACCTCCGGCACCTTGCGTCCTTCGTACTCCTCCGGTCTTGTATACTGCGGATACTCCAGTAAATTATCCTGGAAGCTTTCAAACTCCGCCGAAGCCTCGTTGTTTAACACCCCCGGCACCAGTCGCGACACCGCATCAATCATCATCATGGCCGGAAGCTCACCGCCGGTCAGCACGTAGTCTCCCGCAGATACCATATCCGTCACTACCATCTCCAGAGCACGCTCATCAATCCCTTCATAATGACCGCACAGGAAAATCAAATCCTCTTCCTTGGCCCATTCCTCCGCCTTTTTCTGGGTAAAGGTCTCGCCCTGGGGAGTCAGGTACACCACCTTCGTCTTCTCCCTGCGTTCCTCCGGAATGAGGCTCTTTACATAGGCACAGGTCTTTACCACCGGATCCGGAGCCATCACCATACCGGCACCTCCGCCGTACGGATAATCGTCCACCCGCTTATGCTTATCCTCGGAAAAAGCCCGGATATCCACTGCCCGAATGGACAGCAAGCCCTTTTCCGTGGCGCGCCCGATAATACTTGTATTTAATCCCTGTTCGACCATATCAGGGAACAATGTCATTACATAAAAATTCATGGTATTCCTCTTTCTGACTTATTTTGCCATCCGGTAACAATTCTTACCGGCATGCTTCGCCTCGTACAATGCCGCGTCCGCATTTGCATACAAAGTGTCCAGTTCCCGGCCGTGCTCCGGATACCGACCGATGCCGATACTTCCGCTCATATTTACCTGTAAATAATCCGCAGCCACCCCGGATATTACAGAAAGCAACTGCTGCGCTTTTGTTTCCACCGAAGACGGATCCGCAACATTTCGCAGAAAAATAAAAAACTCATCTCCGCCGATTCGTCCAATGATATCGCTCTCCCTGACGGTTTCCTTCAGTTTAGCCGCCAACCGGATTAAAAATTCATCTCCTGTCTGATGTCCCAGTGTATCATTTAAAGCTTTAAAATTATCCACATCCAGCATATATAAGGAATGTCCCGCATCCCCCTCTTCACGAAGAATTGCGCGAATTTCCTCCATTGCAGTCTCGCGGTTCAGCACTCCGGTCATCCGGTCAAGCTTTGCCGCCTCGAGAATCTTTTGTTCTTCCACCTTACTCTTATTAATATCCTTCGCGGAAAGCATCACACACAAGTGATTATTATCCGCATCAATCAGAAAATGTACCTTATTTTCTACCCAACGTACAGAACCATCCGATAACTTACGTTCATATTCAAAAGATAATCTGCGTCTTCCGCTCACATATATCCCACGCAAATTTTCCGGCGTAAAAGTACGATAGAATTCTTCCGCTTCCGCATTCCCGTTTGTAATAGAATTCACCGCGTAGTCACAAAGCTCTTCTATGGTATGACACGCCTGCAAGGTACCGTCCTCAATTTCCCTGCGTCTTTGCTTAATAATGCGCCAATCATCCACATCGATATAGCTGACCGCATAGGTATCCTCCGGCAAATCAAACAAATACCGGAACAACTGCTCATGACGCTGACGGGCTCGATACTCCTCGGTCACGTCCTCGGTAACACCCAACAGACCGATCACTTTACCCGTTTCATCCCGCAAAATATGTTTTGACGTGGCACCGTATCTCGGTTGCCCTCCTTCATCCGTAATCGGCTCGATAAAACGCGGCAAATCCTTTCCGCTTTCCAACAACTTTCTGTCATCCAGTTCATATCGCTTTGCCAACTGTGAATCCGCAAATATTTCTCTGTCCGTGTATCCGATAATCTCCTCTACCGAAGTCTTGCCAACCATCTTCACAAAGGAGTCTGAAACAGCCCGATACACCAAATTCACATCTTTTATAAATATCAAGTCACGAGAATTTCGCAGCATACAACGAATTGTAGCTTCCATCAAGCTATACTCCATAACAATCCCCCTAAACTACCAACGTAAGTGATATAATTTTCACAACAATTATACTACTCTTATTTTTTCATGTCAACGAAATGCGACCTTTGTCTTATTGGCAGATCCATTCATTTTTCTTCTTTAACAACAATCTCTTTTTATATTTCAGATTGGCATATTCCGTAATCTTCTTTAAATATACCACATCATAGGCACCGCCTATGGCTCCCACAATCGGAATTCCCTGCAAAAACTTCATGTACAGCAGTTCCTTGGAAAGCCCTGCCGCCGTCCGTTCAATCTGCTGCTTTTCCGCATAGTCCACCGGCATCTCATTCTTCTCTATGTAAGCATTCAGTAAATTATCTATCCTGCGCAGGTCTTCTCCGTAGGACACCGCCCCTTCAATTAACAAAAGAATAAAGCGCCGTTCCGCCTCACTTTCATAGTCATACCCGTAGTCCAAGGCAATCTCATACACACTGCGCAAAATAAAGCCAACAAACAACACAATATCCGGAAGTCCTACACCCAAGGCGCCCATGCCGATACCTGTGGCACCGGATACCAGCATATTCACCCTTCCCGCTGTTCCTGCCTTCTTTTCAAACACCTTTAAAGACTTTCGCGTCTGCCGCACCTCATCCGCATATTCGTTAATCTTGAAGCTTTTTTGCAATTCATCCTTCTTATAGGTCTTTTCAATGATGCCGGTGCCCTTTTCAAAAATCACACCAAAGGCTTTTGCAAACGCCGAATCTAACGTACCTTGCAGCTTTGCCGGCACCTTTTCCGCCAGGAAGCGGTTTAAGAAGCTATCCTTTTTCTCTTCCCTTTGGTCAAAAAACTTCTGCTCCTTTTTCTGAAACTGTCTCCATTCTATATCAAATGCACTTTTCTTTGTTGCCATGGGATTCCCCTCCCTTTATTTTCCTTTACACCCTATTATACCACCTAAAAGTTCCAAGTCAATGACACAAACACACCTTAACGAAGACTTAAAGTTTTTGTAAAATATCTAAATGATTCATACTCTGTTTACCTCCATCTCAATACATTCCCACTGTTCTCCGTGAAACTCATATACATAACGATTCTCTTGCTCATTTTTCTCAAAGCCTGCCGCCTTGTAGCAATAATAGGCGGAGGGATTATTTTCAAATACGCCTAAGGTTACCTTTTCTGCCTGTAGCATCTCGAATGCATATCGGATTGCCATCTGTATCATACGCTTTCCGTAGCCGCATCCCCGCTTACTGTCATCTACAATAACAAAGCCGATGCGAACGGTTTTCTGAGCCTTATCCGTATATCTCAAAATCAAATGACCAACAATTTCTCCGTTACAAACCGCGGTTAACGGATAGAAATTATCCGGTTCCTCGCAGTCACCGTTACATTCCATATACTTGTAGTTCATATCCTCTGCCGTAACCGGATAGGCACCGTACCGATCGGAACTACACAAACGAAGTGCCCGTTCGTCCTTAATCCAGCTTACAATTGTTGCTGCGTCCTGGGGCTTGTAGGGTCTTAATTTCATAACATCTGCCTCCTTTTTCCGTAACTGCTTTTTCATAATTTCATAGACCTGTATCACTCCGTTATTGCATTCCCACCTTCCGTGGTCTACCGTTTGATATCCCAGATGTGCGTATAAGTTACATGCCGGCAGTGATGCATCTATATCAGCATAATCATAGTGCTCCTTTATCTTGTCCTCCAATTGTCCCATAATGAAGGAACCGTAGCCTTTTCTCTGAAATTCCGGCAATACATAGACCCGCGTAATATGATTCTCTTTCTTTGTTCCGGTTCCGATGATTTCATTATTTTCTGAAAGGATAAAGGTATTTCCGGCTTCAATATCTTTCATAATATTTTCTTTACTATGGAATTCACAAAACATATCCACGATTTCCTTCAGATAATACTTTGGGTAGACCACTCGAATCGTTTCCTGTACAAGCATATAAACTTGTTCTGCATCCTCTTTCTTCGCTAATAAAAATTCCATAATCATTTCCTCCTTGTGTATTTTAAGTAAAATAAAAGCACCATCAAACAACATCCTTATCGTCTGATGGTGCAAATCACTTGCCATATTATATTATGAAAAGCCCTCCCATGGTACAAAAACCGTCACCGCTAGGAACTCTATGATTTCACAATGCAATATTTTCCATCAGCAAACAATCCCCACTGCCAGTTCCAGACGGGATAGACGACGTATAGATGATTCTGCTGACAAAAACAATTCATACCCTGCATTGTGCTACTTCCCTTCCTAAAATTTTGTAATTGTCACTTATCATACACCTAATAAGGTGTATTGTCAATAAGTTTTTTCACAAAAAAGGTCCTGCTTACACAAGACCTTCCCTTCTCATTAATCCAGCAATCCCGGCAATATATGCACGACCACCTTACCCTCTTCCAAGGAAATCTCCTTCACGCAGTCCTCGATATACGGAATCAGCGCCGTTTCCTTATTAGGCAGAGTTACCTCAAACACATCGTTTGCACCGGTCTGCAATACCTCGCTGAGTACGCCCAGTTCTTCGCCCTCATCGGTAATCACCTTAAGACCGATTAAGTCACAGATGTAAAACTCGTTCTCCTTAAGCGGCATCGCATCCTCACGATCGATTAAAATATCCTTATTACGATAGGTCGCCGCCTTGTCCATATCATTGATTTCTTTAAACTTCACGATAACCATCTGCTTAAAAAACTTTACACCCTCAACGGTCACAGGAAGCAACTCTCTTCCCAAATCCAAATAAACTTTCTTTAACTTCTTAAAACGTCTTGCATCATCGGTGGTCGGGAACACCTTTACCTCACCGTGCACACCGTGAGTCGTGGTAATCACACCAACACGAAGCATACTATCCTTATCCATAGACAAATTCCTTTCTATATCCGTCTTAGTCTCTTTATATCAATCATTCTCAAAATGTTTTATTAATCGTTCTTATTATGCTTATTGTTTTTTACGTCACTTTCTGCTTATTCTTTTTTCTGGTTAGCCCCTTGTCTTGCTCCGGCGGGCGCACCGATAAAATTCTAAAGAGAACCATAAGGAAATGTCGGCACTTAGCGAGGTATTATCGAGCTTAGTGTCCGCTACATTTCCGCATGAGCGAGAGCGGGTTCTCGTAGAAATTTATCGGTGCGCCCGCCATTAAGCGTCCAAGGGGCTGCCCGGTCAAAAGACCAAGCAGCCCTCAGTATTGGCATTATTGTAGTATTTCAACGACTACCTTTTTGTCGTCTCCGGCAGCTGCGGACTTTACCACAGTACGGATAGCCTTGGCAATACGGCCCTGTTTGCCGATTACCTTACCCATATCTTCCGGTGCCACACGCAACTCGACGACAATCGACTTCTCGGTTTCCTTCTCGGTCACCTCGACTGCCTCCGGATGATCTACAAGTGCCATAGCAATAACTTTTACTAACTCTTTCATTACTACACACCTTGCCCTTTCCGGATACTGCCGTACCCGCACATCCTATTCTTACTTCTCGATACCGGCCTTCTTTAATAACTTAGCAACGGTCTCGGTCGGCTGTGCGCCGTCAGCAAGCCACTTCTTTGCAGCCTCCTCGTTTACGTTGAAAACGCTCGGCTCCTTGGTCGGATCATAGATACCGATTTCCTCGATGAATCTACCGTCACGCGGAGATCTGGAATCTGCAACAACGATTCTATAGAAAGGTGCCTTCTTCTGACCCATTCTCTTTAATCTGATCTTTACTGCCATTTTAATTTCACCTCCTTGAACTTGGTTTACATGTATCTTCAAAACGAATCTCTTCGCCTCGAAAGCAAAATCTTTAGAATCCGAACGGCATTTTAAAGCCTCGTCTTCCCTTGCCTCCCATCATACCGGAAAGCTGTTTCATCATCTTCTTCTGGCCCTCCACCTGCTTTACCAGACGGTTTACTTCGGAAATGTCCACGCCTGCTCCCGCAGCGATTCTTCGTTTCCGGGAAGGATTCAGAAGTGCCGGGTTGGAACGCTCTTCCGGCGTCATAGACCGGATAATGGCAATCATGCCCTTGAACATGTCATCGTTTAACTCCACGCCCTTAAGCTGGCTGCCTACACCCGGAAGCATGCTCATGATGGAATTGATACCGCCCATCTTCTTCATGTTTTCGGTCTGTTCCAAAAGATCGTTAAAGTCGAACTCTGCCTTCTTTAACTTCTTCTCCATCTCTCTGGCCTTGTCTGCATCAAACTCGGCCTGGGCTTTATCAATCAAAGTAAGAATATCGCCCATTCCCAGGATACGGGAAGCCATACGGTCCGGATGGAACTGCTCCACGTCGGTCAGCTTCTCGCCGGTACCCGCGAACAAAATCGGACGACCGGTTACCGCACGGATGGAAAGTGCCGCACCGCCTCGTGTATCACCGTCAAGCTTTGTAATCACAACGCCGGTGATTCCGATTTCCTTTTCGAAGGTCTCTGCCACATTGACCGCATCCTGACCGGTCATGGCATCTACGGTAAGCAATGTATTGGTTACATTCAGTGCTTCCTTTATCTGCTTAAGCTCCTCCATCAGTACTTCATCAATATGAAGACGTCCGGCGGTATCTACCAAAACTACGTTATTATTATTCTTCTTTGCATGCTCTAAGGCTGCTTTTGCAATGTCTACCGGGTTGTTCTTATCCCCCATGGTAAACACCGGAACGCCTACCTTCTCACCGTTGATGATGAGCTGGTCAATCGCAGCCGGACGATACACGTCACAGGCTACGAGAAGTGGACGCTTTCCTTTA
>JAZUBD010000096.1:0-3158 GCA_045638305.1 Lachnospiraceae bacterium | reverse complement strand
GAGGCGAAGGCTCTTCGTAAGTTACGTCACCCGAGCCGTTCCAAAAAGTTAAGGGATTATTTGGAGTAAGGAGAATACAATGGAAGAAAGAGTGGGAACCCGGGTTGGCGTGGCAGGCTTTTTGTCGGAGCGCATGCTTCGGACGGCAGGCTTTGTCAGCCGCGGAAACCGCACGGCGGATGTGGGCTGTGATCACGCCTACACGTCGATATATTTGATAGAGCAGGGCATTGCACCGCGGGTGATTGCCATGGATGTGAATGCGGGACCGTTAGACAGAGCAAAGGAAAATGTCCGAAAATTCGGTGTGGAGGAAAAAATAGACCTTAGACTTTCGGACGGTTTGGCAAAGCTTTTGCCGGGCGAGGTGGATACGGTGCTGATTGCCGGTATGGGCGGGCCGCTGATGGAGCGGATTTTGACCGCGCATCCGGAAACGGTGGCTGCGATAAAGGAACTGGTACTGCAACCACAGTCGGAAATTGCGGAATTTCGCCGTTTTGTGCAGTACATCGGCTTCCGGATTACGGAAGAGGATATGCTGTTTGAGGACGGAAAGTATTATACGATTCTGCGGGCGGAGCATGGTACGGATGAGCTTTGGACCGAGGAGGAGTATTTGTACGGTAAGCGTTTAAGAGAGACGGCATTGCCGGTGCTGCGGGAGTTTTTGGCAGAGGAACGCCGGAAGACGCAGGAAGTGCTGGCAGGATTGTCTGCGGCAGGTACCGAAAAAGCAGAAGGACGGAAGGAAGAGTTGTTGCTCCGTCTTGCGAAAAATGAAATAGTGGCAGAGAAACTTGCAAAATGACAGAATCCGCGGAGAGGGCGGAGTTCGGAAAGGTGGTTTCTTATGGAGAGTATGGTAAATGTAACCGTAAAGGGAAAAGTACATAAGGTAGCAAGAGGCACGAAAGTGTCGGAGTTTGCAAAGCAGTTTGAGAAAGAGTATGCCTATGATATTATTTTAGCCAACAGAGACGGGAATCTTTGTGAGCTTAGTAAGACGTTGGACCGGGATTGCGAGCTGGAGTTTTTGACAACGGCGGATAAGGACGGCAACCGTACTTATGTCCGTGGTATGTTCTTTATGATGATATGTGCCATTTATAAGGTGTTCGGCAAGGATAAAATCAACAAGGTTCGCATTGAGCATGCCATCGGAAACGGATATTACGGTGAAATCGACGGCAACGTGGTATTGGACGAGGACGCAGCTCGTTTGGTAAAGAAGGAAATGCGTCGTCTGGTTTCGGAGAAGGTGGTATTTCATAAGCGTTCCGTGCCGACCGCCGAGGCGATGGAGATGTTCTGTAAGCATAAGATGTACGATAAGGAGAAGTTGTTCAAGTTCCGTCGTGTATCTAAGACGAATATTTACAATCTGGGAGGGTTTGAAGACTATTTTTACGGATATATGCCGGAGTCTACGGAGGTGCTTCGTTATTTTGATTTCTTTCCGTATAAGGAGGGCTTCTTGTTGTTACTCCCGGATATTAAGCAACCGAACTGTATGGCGGGTTTTATCCAGAGAGAGAAGCTGTTTGCGACCTTCCAGGAGTCGAATATGTGGTGCAGACGTATGGGTATCGGTACAGTCGGCGATTTGAATGAGGCGATTACCAACGGCGAGTTTAATGATATTGCGTTAATTCAGGAAGCACTTCAGGAAAAGAAGATTGCGGAAGTGGCGGAAGAGATTGTAAAGAAGGGCAATGTAAAGTTTGTTATGATTGCGGGACCTTCTTCTTCCGGAAAGACGACCTTTTCCCATCGCTTGTCCATTCAGTTGCGCGCGGTAGGCCTGCATCCGCATCCGATTGCGGTGGATGACTATTTTGTGGACCGTGAAAAAACACCGCGGGATGCGGACGGCAATTATGACTTTGAGTGTCTGGGAGCGATTGATGTAGAACAGTTTAATGCGGATATGACGGCGCTTTTGCAGGGCGAGGAGGTAGAGCTTCCGAGCTTTAATTTCAAAACCGGCAAACGGGAGTATAAGGGAAATAAAAAGAGATTGGGTAAGGACGATATTCTTGTAATCGAGGGCATTCACGGCCTCAATGATTTGCTGTCCCATTCCTTGCCGCGAAAGAATAAGTTTAAGATCTATATCAGTGCATTGACTCAGTTAAATGTTGACGAGCACAATCGTATTCCGACCACGGACGGTCGACTGATCCGACGTATTGTGCGGGATGCGCGGACCCGCGGTTCCTCGGCAGAGCGCACGATTATGATGTGGCCGTCGGTTCGTCGCGGTGAGCAGGACAATATCTTCCCGTATCAGGAGGATTGCGACGTTATGTTTAACTCCGCACTTTTGTATGAGCTTGCAGTGTTGAAGCAATATGCGGAGCCGCTTTTGTTCAGCGTGCCGGTGGATTCTCCGGCCTATACCGAAGCAAAGCGCTTGCTGAAGTTTTTGGATTATTTCCTGGGAGCGGGAAGCGATGATATTCCGCATAATTCGATTTTACGAGAGTTTGTGGGAGGAAGCTGTTTTAAGGTATGATAAGAAACGTTTTTTGGGATAATGTCTAATGCAGCAGACATTATCCCAAAATTCACTTTACATTGTATGCTAAAGGTGATAGACTGGTCGTAGGGGAAGAAAGAACAATACGAATACGATAGGAGGAGACGGTATGACAGAAAACCAGATGCTAAAAGCGATTTACGACGACGTGCAGTTGATGAAGGACGACATGCAACTGATGAAGGACGACATCCAGTCGTTGAAAGACGAAGTACAGGCCACGAATGAATTCGTTCAGGAAATGAATGGTGACTTGCAATTCTTGAAGGGCGAAGTGAGAAATTTACAACTCACCCTTGAGAATGAGACCAACAGAAATATCCGCATTATTGCAGAAGGGCATCTTGACTTGAACAGAAAGCTGGATGAGGCTTTAAAGACGGAGAGTGAGAAGGAACTGATGCATCTTCGCGTAAATGTTTTGGAGAATGATATGAGGACGGTTAAGGAAAAAATAGGAATCGCATAAAGGTTTGTTTCGTGGATGAAACAGCGTAAAATTGAATCGGATCGCAAAAAATAAGAAAAAGAGGGCGTCCCAAAAGTCGGTTTGACTTGAGGGGCACCCTCTTTCTTGTTTTAGAAGGATGAGTAGCACTGTAAGCCGGGTTCTGTA
>JAZUBD010000095.1:0-2085 GCA_045638305.1 Lachnospiraceae bacterium | reverse complement strand
GGACGAACCGACCGCCGCTCCTACAAAGGACCCGAAACCAACGGCTGAACCGACCGCCGCTCCTATGGAGGAATCGAAACCAACGGACGAACCGACCGCCGCTCCTACAAAGGAACCGGAGCCAACGGATGAACCGGTCCCGGACGATGCTCTCAACCTTACTCCGACACACTGATACCACTCACACAAAAGATACACTTGAAAGGAGTTTGTCATGAAACACTTCCTTCCAAACAAAAAGACAATCAAAGCCCGTTATATAATCTGCGGGCTTTTCTTCCTTTTTGCACTTTCCGGCTGTAACCGGGTGACGTCTGTTTTTTCTCCAGGTCCGGATTCCACAAACACCCCACTGCCTACCAGCGGTCTGACCCTGGCGCCGACAAAGCTGCCGAATCCTACAGCCACACCGGCCCCGACCGCTACGCCGGAACCGACTCCTACGCCTACTCCTGCTCCCACTCCTACCCCGGAGCCACGACAGGTAACCTTGCTTGCGGTAGGAGATGACCTGGTTCACGACAGTACCTTGTTGGGAGGCTTGCAGGAGGACGGCACCTACGACTTTAACGGATTTTACCGTCATCTCACAGAGGAAATCAGTGCCGCCGACATTGCAATTATCAACCAGGAAACCATTCTCGGAGGTTCCGAATTCAAATACAAAGGGTATCCGGCCTTTAACACCCCGGATGCCATGGGACATGCTATTGTAAATGCAGGTTTTGACGTAGTATTGCACGCTACGAACCATACCATGGACAAAAGCGCAAAGGGCGTGGAAAACTGTTTAAACTTTTGGAAAACCACCTATCCGGACATTACGGTTTTAGGAATTTATGAATCGAAAGAAGCACAGGATACGGTAACCGTGGTAGAACGAAACGGCATCCGTATTGCCATGTTAAACTATACCTACGGCTTAAACGGCATTAAAATCCCGGCAGGAAAAGAGCATCTGGTTACTTTGCTTACCTGGAACAATCGTGACTATATCCGTTCCCAGATACGGCAGGCAAAAGAAGTAGCGGACTTCGTTATTGTGTTCCCGCACTGGGGTACCGAGTATGTCTATAAACCGGACAAAAACCAGGTTGCTTGGACCAATATTTTTGCGGAAGAAGGTGTGGACCTTGTCATCGGCACCCACCCGCACGTCCTGGAACCGGTAGAATGGATTGACCGTCCGGACGGCGAAAAGATGCTGGTGCTCTATTCTTTGGGCAACTTCATCTCCGGACAGATTGAAGCTCCGCGCCTCCTTGGCGGAATGGCAAACATTACCATTACCGAAACTCCGGAAGGCACCTTTGAAGTTACCCATTGTTCCGTTATTCCGGTAGTGACCCACTACAGTGAACAAGTAGGGGACGGTACCTACACCACCTACCGCCTGTCGGAGTACACAGAGGAACTTCTACAGCTTCACGGCATCCACAAGCGGGCGGAACATACCGTATTTACCTTGGAAGACACTTGGGAATTGGCACGGGAGATTTTAGGCGAATATTTGGAAGAATAAAATTGAGGGCCCCACCGGAAACGGAGAGGCCCTTTCAAATTACTTTCTCTTAACTGTTCTTCTCACTTTCTGCATTACTTCCGCACGCACATCCGCTGCATCCTCCACAAGTACCACCCTTCTTCGCTCCGCAAATACCGCACGCGGAACAGCCGATGCATTTCACGCCGCGTTTCTTTGCTCTTACGATATACGCGATTGCTCCGCCCAAGATAGCGACGAGCACTACAATCAATATCACATTTTCCATGATCCGCTCCTTTCCGCGTAACGCGTTCCGCCGACTCCGGACGATCGGTCACAGCACTACTTCCCGGCACTAACCAAAAGCGCTTATGCGCGCTGTTTTGCCGCACGTTCCTGTGCAACCTTACGGTTTGTATTCACAATGAGAACTGCCAAAATTGCCGCAAACGCTCCGATGGCTACCATGCCCGGTACAAAGCCCTTACCGAAGCTTCCGGTGGTAAATAACGTACCGAACTGGAATACCAGACAACTCACGGTAAAACCGACTCCCAGCTGCAAGCCGATGCCGCCCCAGAGCCACTTGGCGCTCTTCA
>JAZUBD010000094.1:0-6374 GCA_045638305.1 Lachnospiraceae bacterium | reverse complement strand
CCTCCGACTTTACATTCATCTTCTCACCTCCAAAAAAGACTTAATTCGTATTTTTACTGTAACACGAATTAAGTCTTTCTTCAATAGTTTGACGGTGAACGGTCATTGAAACCGGGTGAACGGTCATGCTAAGTCCTTTACAACACATTCGGAAGTAAAATTTTCGCCGTAAACTGCGTATCCGTATAGGAAAAATCTACACTTCCACCGTTTACGCTAACACGTTCCCGTACATTCATAATACCAAACCCATGATTTCCTTTATCTTCCTTTTTCGTAATAAACCTGCCTTCCTTCTCTTCTATCGGCTTTACCATATTATTCTCTATTAATATCTTTAACGAATTACCTACTGCCTGTATCGAAACATCCACCTTCCCTCCGGCACATTCCGCTGCAGCCGAAAACGCATTGTCCAGTACATTTGAAAAAATCACGCACACATCCGGATTCGGCAATTGCATCTTTTGCGGAAGAATTCCGTTCCAATCCAACATCACTCCCGTATACTTTCCTGCCACATCATTTACAATCGCATTTACCAGCATATTTCCGGTCTGGTATTTTACACTCATTTCACGGAAGTCCTCCTGTAATCCCTCCAGATACTCCTCCGCTTCCTTATATTCTCCTTCTTTCAACAAGGTCTCCACACAAAACATATGATTCTTAATGTCATGACGAAAACGTCTTACTTCTTCATTCTTTTTCGACAGTGTCTCATAATGCTCTTCTACCATCCGCAAGTATTTTTCATTCAATTCCACCATTCGCATATAACTTTTTTTCTTATAATTTGTGTTAATCAATACGAAAAACACAACAAAAAATACTCCGCATAATATATAAATCGACACTCCGATGATACCACTGGTCGCCTTATCCCATTGAAAATCCGGAAAATTAAACATCTGCGTCATAAGCGATACCGCAAACAGCCCTATAACAATAATAATCAAGTACGGCGTTGCCATGTCACGTACCGCCACACCCACACTTTCACGTTTTTTATAAATACGCTGTAATATCCACGCGATTACCGCGAAAAGTATTACACTTACGGTACTCACTATAAAAAAAGGAACCGTGTTCCGATTTAATATCTCTTCCGGAAGTCCGAATATCCACTTTGCCAAAAAGAATATAGTATCATCTATAAAACATACTCCGAACATCGTTAAAATCGCATACAGAACTCTTCGCTTACCTTCCAGCCACAAAGCACATATCACTGTGGAGGAAAGCATCAAAAACGTAGCCAATATTTCCTCCGGTTCCCGAATCCCTTTTACTGCTGCTATTATAACACATACCGCCAATAACACTATGGCTACAATCGGCTTCTTTTTCCTCTTTATGTTCAAGATACCGCACAAAACCAACATTAATTTTACACATTCAAGCAATACCCTCAATACATTTATTATCATTTTGTACTCTCCTAAATCACTTTTGCATGTTTGTCAATATAGTCCCAATATACCTTCTTAAACTCTCCTACATTTCTTCTCGCAATCTTTAAAGGTTCTCTGCTTTCTCCAAGCAGTACAATATCGTTTTCTACCCCTCTTACATGTTCCAATGCAATGAAAAACGATTTGTGAATCCGATAGAAATACTTGTTTTGCAACTTACTCTCCCATACTTTTAATTGTTCGGAAGTTTCATACACATTTCCTTCCGTGTCATATACATAGGTCCCATCTCCGTAAGCTTCTAAATACAGTACATTTTTTAACGGTATCTCCCAAACCTTTCCCTTCTGGGTTATCATAATCTTTTCCGTATGACTTATTTCCTTCTCTAACGCACGCAACACATCATGAACTTCTTTACAAGCCACCGGCTTCTTTAAAAAACGAAACGCTTTCACTTCAAAAGCATCAAATACCAATTCCTCATGACTCGTCAAAAAGACAATGAGCACATCATTTTTTTGCTCCCGAAGTCTTTTCGCCGCCGACATCCCATCCAAATTGGGCATTTCAATGTCCAAAAAAACAAGATCGAACTTCTCTTTTGAACGCAACAACCCACCGCCGTCTTCAAACTCCGTAACTTCATACTTTGCGTCAAAAGCATTGATACACATTCTGACTTGCTCACGCATTTTTTTGCTGTCATCACAAACCGCAATACGCATCTTTTGTTATCCGCCTTCCGTTGCCCTTCTAAACTAAACACAAAGAGGAATCCAATACTATAATATAGCATCAAACTCCTCAAAACGCTCTATACTTTCTCATCCTCAAAAAAAGTATAGCATATTTATTATTTTGCTGTCAAGAAAAAATGCCCGTTTTCATAGGCCTTTTACGTCAATTCCACGCCGATTTTCCGGTTCTTCTCTCCCTCTATCGCTCCGCCCGCCAGACCTACTTCGTACGGGTGGTCAAAAAACATACAATTTTTTCCCTTGGTCCGGTAGGTTGCCAGCTTAATGGCACACATGACGTCGCCTCCGCCGCCGAGAATCATCAGTACTCCGATTAACATTATTCCCCAGGCGCCGATGGCCAGTGCCACCGCTGCCGGAAGGATGCCTAACACCACCGTCGGTGCCAGAATCGCCAACATATAGTGCTTCCGCTTTAAGGATTCCCTACAGGTACAATACGGAGTCAGCATACTCCATATGACACCGAAAGCAACCGACCGGATGCCATCCTTTGCAAAGCAGGCAAACACTGCTCCGTGAATAAGCTCGTGTACTACAATCAAAGCAATAAATATCGCCAGCCCCAACAAAAAGCCCCACCAGGGCAGATCCGGTTTTCCTTATACTATTTTGTATTTTGCCGTACCGACACCGCTTATGCTATATCTCCTGATCCACCGCAGCACCCTTTAAGTCCTCCAGGTCCAGCTTCATGCGATCTACCACATTCTTAAGTTCCTTCTGGATAGCTTCTCCGGTTTCAGCGATTTTTACCATACGTTTGGTGGACTTTTCAAGCTGCTCTACCGCCGGAGTTTCTGCCTCGTTTTCTTCCTTCTTCTCGGCTCTCATCTCTTCGATGCGCTCCTCCAGCTCCTTTTCCTCGGCCGCCTGTTGCTCTGCCTTGGCAAGCTTTTCTTCCATCTCCGTCTCCATATGTTCCTTGGCTTCCTCAAACAACATACCGATGACTTCCTTGCCGCCGGCTTCTAAGGCTGCCTCCGCTTCCTTACCCGCTGTTACCATCGGGTTCGACTTGGCGCGTTCAATCTTAATATCGGACAATGCCTGCAAGGTACGATCCTCGTACTTCTTACTGTTCTCGATAATGCCCTTAAAATGCTCCTCGGACTTATTTAATTCCGCCAGCTCCTTTTCATACTCCTCGGAGCTTAAGAAATTGTTTCCCTTTAACTTTTCCTTTTCTTCCGCAATCCGGTTCATCTCCGCCTTTGCGGCCACCATTTCATCCTTGCCCTTTTCCAGACTGGACTCCATTTCCTCCACGCTTGCGTCAATAATCTGTTCCCCGGCAAAGGCAGCCTTCACAATACTCATGGCTTTTTCCTGGGCCGCTTTCCGACGCTCCGCAATCTTATCCTGCGGAAACTGCACCTTTCCGGAAAATACTCTTCCGTTCTTCAAATTCTCCGTAACCTCTTCCGGTGTCTTCTGTTCCGCCTGTCGCAGATTTCCCACATAAAAATTTCTCGATTCCTGTTCTATACGCATAAATATGCCCTCCTCTTCACTTCTATATATCGAACGTTTATCCATAAGTCCTTAATAAAAATTCATAAGAAAATAGTCCTATTCCCCCACTCCGCTCCCTCTTCCGGCTCCGCACATCATTTCCCGCTATTGTTCCGTCTGCAAAAACATGATACAATAATATCCGGAAAATAAAACTGTAGAAGATATATAGGAGATACCAATGATACGAAAACTTTCTGATCTGCTGCTTCATCTGCTATGCGCCGTCCTGATATTTGTTGCGGCGAATGTGTACCTGCTCACCGCATACTGCCCGTTGCCAAAGCCTCTAGCGGTGCTTTTTTTCCTTACGGCCAATGCATTGCCTCTGGTTTCCTTTCGCCGCTATCCGAACTTCCGGCTTCGCATCTGCAATCACGGCGTAGCTTGTTTAAAAATCTTTTTGCTTTCCACCGCCGGTTCCGTCGCTTTGCAGCTGTATGCCCTGTTTTCTTCTCTCTACTTAAATTGGATGAAAGCCCTGCTCGGCATCCTGCTTTGCATTGTAGTGGAAGCGCTTATTTTTTGGAACGGTATTCTTTGCGTTTACCTCACCTCCGTGCAGCTCGGAATCAAGCTCCGTATATTAGGTGCGGTCTTTGGTATGATTCCTCCCATCAATTTATATTTTCTCGGTAAAATCATCTATACGGTTTCCGCCGAGATTACCTGCGAAACCGCCCTTTACGAGCGCAACCTTGCCCGCAAAGACCAGCAGGTCTGTCACACAAAATATCCGATTCTTTTGGTACACGGCGTGTTCTTCCGGGATTCCGTCCGTTTCAACTACTGGGGACGCATTCCGAAGGAGCTGCTTTTAAACGGTGCCACCGTATTTTACGGAAATCACCAATCCGCCGCCTCTATAGCCGACAGTGCAAAAGAGCTTGCGGAGCGTATCAAACAAATCGTTGCCGAAACAAACTGTGAAAAAGTCAACATTATTGCCCACTCAAAAGGAGGCTTAGACTGCCGCTATGCCATCGAATACTGCGGTATTGCGGACTATGTTGCATCTTTGACCACCGTCAATACGCCCCACCGGGGCTGCCAGTTCGCGGATTATCTGTTAGAAAAGGTTTCTTCCTCCGTCAAGGAAAAGGTTGCCCTTACCTACAATAAGGTGCTTCGCAAAATCGGCGATCCCAATCCCGATTTTCTGGCTGCCGTGGGAGATTTAACCTCCGACCGGGTACGCGCGTTAACCGATACTCTCCCTGTACCGGAAGGCATCTACTGCCAAAGTGTAGGCTCCAAGCTGAATCGCGCCACCGGCGGCAAGTTCCCGCTTAATTTTTCTTATCCTTTGGTCAAACACTTTGACGGTGCCAACGACGGCCTGGTGGGAGAAGACTCCTTCCGTTTCGGCGAACACTACACCTTCCTGTTCACCACCGGAAAACGTGGTATCTCCCATGGAGATGTCATTGATTTGAACCGGGAAAACATCCGGGGCTTTGATGTACGGGAATGGTATATAAATCTCGTAAAAGAGTTAAAAGAAAAGGGGCTGTAACCCCGGAAGAATTTATTTGCAATTTTTCCCGATAATTGCTATACTTAAACTAAAACCACTATATATAGAAAAGGAGTCGGACTATGGAACAATATAACGGCAGTCAGATAGTTGTATTGGAAGGTCTGGAAGCGGTAAGAAAGCGTCCGGGTATGTACATCGGAAGCACCGGAAGCCGCGGCCTTCATCACCTCATTTGGGAGATTTTAGATAACGGTATCGACGAGCATTTGGGAGGATACTGTGACCGTATAGAAATCGAATTACAAAAGGACGGCGGTATTTCCATTACGGATAACGGCCGAGGTGTGCCGGTGGACATCCACCCGACGAAGCACATCCCGACGGCTCGTGTGGTCTATACCATTTTGCATGCCGGCGGTAAGTTCGGAGGCGGAGCCTACAAGGTATCCGGCGGTCTCCATGGTGTGGGTGCGTCCGTTGTAAATGCCTTATCCTCCAAGATGGTGGTAGAGATTAAGAAGGACGGCAAGGTATACCGGGATGAGTACCGGGACGGCGGCCATATTGTGACGCCGCTTGAGGGTGGTCTCCTTCCGGTGGTGGGCAGCTGTCGTAAGTCCGACACCGGCACCAAGGTGCTCTTCTATCCGGACCCGACCATTTTTGAGACCGTGGAGTTTAAGACCGATATCATTCGCAAGAAATTAAAGGAAGTCGCTTATTTGAACAAGGGACTGACCATTGTATTTAAGGATAAAATCGCCGGGGAGGAACTGACCTACTACGAAGAATTCGGTATTAAGAGCTTCGTTACTTATCTGACCCGCGAAACCAACAAACTCCACCCGGAACCGATTTATGTGGAAGGCAAAAGCGGCGACATCGAGGTAGAAATTGCGTTCCAGTACACCGACAGCTTCCAGGAGCAGATTAACTCCTACTGTAACCGCATCAACGTGGTGGACGGCGGTACCTTAGT
Organism: Lachnospiraceae bacterium; assembly: GCA_045638305.1. Taxonomy (GTDB): domain Bacteria; phylum Bacillota; class Clostridia; order Lachnospirales; family Lachnospiraceae; genus SIG307. The sequence goes on along the minus strand of JAZUBD010000094.1, from coordinate 224 downwards.
GACCGGTTTTAAAACCGCTCTTACCCGTGTTATGAACCAGTACGCAAGAGAGCTGGGTATCTTAAAGGAAAAGGACGAGAACTTTGACGGTAAGGATATCCGCAACGGTCTTTTTGCCATTATTTCCATTAAGCATCCGGACCCGCAGTTTGAAGGTCAGACAAAGACCAAACTCGGCAACACCGACGCAAAGGTAGCGGTGGAGGATGTATTCACCGGTGAGG
>JAZUBD010000093.1:0-11503 GCA_045638305.1 Lachnospiraceae bacterium | reverse complement strand
TTTTGTTATCTCTCTCGGTCCGGAATTTTTCCCGATAGAGGAACGCGATTATAATTTATCTTAAACAGGATACAATGACAGGGCGGAGATGATCGGTCCATTGGTAGGAGGGATACCGGTTCCTCGCATGACAATGAAACGGAACGAAGCGTTGTACTGGTTGTCGAAAAAGACAAAGAATCCGATGCTTTATATTGTGGCCCCTTTGTTGGGAGATTTAAAGACGTACGGATTTGCCGTATTGACCGGTTCTTTGCGGATTGCCTGTGCGAATCAGTTTTATATTTGGACCAGGCATACCAGTCAGTATCTGGAACTGGTCAGAAGAAATCTTACCATTTCGGATTTGACGCGAATGCTGACGAAGCTTTCGGTAACGGATGTGCTTACCGGTGTCTATAATCGTGCCGGTTGCGAGCAAATAGCGTTTCCTATGCTGGAGGAGTGGAGAAGCCGTGGCGGCAGCGGTATCATTATGTTGGTAGATATCGATAAAATGAAGGTGATTAATGACAGATACGGTCATGCAAGCGGTGATTTGGCATTGCGTACGGTTTCCAGCGTATTAAAGTCCGGATTGCCGGAGGATTGGATTGTATCCAGATACGGCGGGGATGAATTTTTCGTCGGTGGCCGGGTAAGCGGAGAGGAAATAGATACGGAAGCGTTACGGCGTTCTTTGGAAGTACGTTTAGGAAAAGAAGTAAAGAAAAGAAATATCGAAATTCCGCTTACCATCAGTATCGGAATCGCAAAAATGTTGCCGGAGGATACGGTGGCGATTAACGAGTATATGCAAATCGCTGATGATGATATGTACGATATAAAACAAGCACATCATTTGGAGTGGGAACGTCGGATGTAATTGCTTTTTGACTTGTATTTTCTTGTATAATTTGATATAATGTATTAAATGGTTGTATTATTTGTGAAATGTCAGACTTTTATCTAAGGGGGATGTTATGAGAAAAAAGATAGCAGTGTTTGCCGGCGGATGGAGTTTTGAATATGTACAAGATGTTCTGAGCGGAGTGAAAGAGGTAGCAAAGAACGAGAATATTGATGTGTTTGCATTCGTGAATTATTCTTTGCGATGGGAGAGCTCTGCCCAGTGCGATGCGGAATTTAATATATTTACACTTCCGGATTTGGATGATTTTGACGGAATTATCATTTTGGGGAATTCCTTTAATCTGACGAAGGAAACGGAGTATTTCAAAGAAAAGCTGAAAAGTGTGAAGTGTCCGGTGGTCAGCCTTGAGTCCGAGTTTGAGGGTGTTCCGTCTGTTTTTACCGACAATTATGCCGGAATGAGGGAACTGGTGAAACATATTGTAACGGAACATGGTGTTCGTGAGATTTTGTATATCGGCGGACCGCAGGATCATGCAGACAGTGCGGAGCGGTTGCGTGCAGTGATAGATGAGGCGCAGGAGAACGGATTTTCCGTGCCGGAGGGAAATATTAAGTACGGTGACTGGGGGATGGCAAGTGCGATGGACCAGGTACTGGCATGGATGGGAGAGAATAATAACAGACTTCCGGATGCGGTTGTATGTGCCAACGATGTTATGGCGTTCGGTGTCGCAAACCATTTGAGAGAGCTGGGGTATCATGTGCCGGGTGATGTGATTGTCACCGGATATGATTGCCTGACACAGACCAGGGAGTTTCACCCGATTCTTGCTTCGGTGAGTCATGAGTGGGAAAGTATGGGCGACAAGGCAATTCGCATGTTACTGGACAGTATGCAAGGAAAAAAGATAGAAAATGCTTTACTGGATACGCGGTTTGTTCCGAATGAGAGTTGCGGCTGCGCGGAATGGAAGAGCAATGCACATCAGAGTGAGTATTTCTTTAAACTCAGGGACAGTATCGCATTGGATTCTCATTTCAGAAGTATTTATCTGTATATTCGTAAAAATGAAAATATAGAGGAGTTATCTGACAGTCTTTCTAATTTATTCGAGCGCGAACACGACATTGAAGGTGAAAACTTTATGCTTTGTCTGGATTCGGAGTTTTTCCACATTGAAGAAGGAGACGCAAATCTACGGACTCTGGGCTACAATGAGGACGTGGCCGTGGTCGGTACGATAAAGGACGGAAAGAAGAAGCCTTATAAAATGGTGAAGAAAAACGATGCAATCTTTTATTTGGCAAAGAACAGAGAAGTTCCGGATGTTTATATGTATGTTCCGGTATATAGCGATGAGAAGTCTTATGGGTTTGCTGTTTTAACGGGAGATTTAGAGATTATTCATAATAATCGTCTGTATATTTGGACCAGACATATGAATCAGTACTTAGAGCAGGTGAGACGAAATATTATGATTGTCAACCTGACGGAACGTTTAACGAATTTATCGGTTATGGATACCCTGACCGGAGTGTATAATCGTGCCGGTTGTGAGCGTATGACCTATCCGATGCTCGCGGATTGGAAAGAAAAAGGCGGACTCGGTGTCATTTTCCTTGTGGATATTGATAAAATGAAGAGCATCAATGACCAAAGCGGCCATGCGAACGGCGATTTGGCCTTACGTACCGTGGCGTCTGTATTACGTGCGGAAATGCCGAGAGACTGGGTGGTATCCCGATTCGGCGGAGACGAGTTCCTGGTAGGCGGTCGTGTGGTAGAAGGAGAAGTGGATATCGAAGGCATTTGTCAGGCAGTCCAGGATCGTTTGGCAAAGGAAGTAGAAAAACGTGGAATCGATTTTCATCTGACGGTGAGTGTCGGTGGTGTGCCGATTCGGCCTGAAGATGAATTTGACATTGAGAAATACTTACAGATGGCAGATGAGTCCATGTATCGTATGAAGAACAAGCATCATAAAATTATGGAAGAAGAACAATAAAGAGATAAGAGGGAAGACGAACGGGGCGGTGCGTTGGCACGGCTCCGTTTTTGAAGCAGTGGAAGTGGCGGCCGATGGATTGAGCAAGATGAGGAAAGGGACGAGATAAGATGAGACTTAGAGCTGTAATTTCCGACACGGAATGGGGACTGTTGGAAACGCTTTATACCGAGGCATTTCCGAAAAATGAACGGAAGCCTTTTACAATGATACGGGAAAAACACCGGGAGAAGCGGACGGATGTCTGGGTGGTTGAACAGGATGATGAGTTTTCAGGATTAGCCATTACCATGAATAGCAGGGATTTAGTGCTGTTGGATTATTTTGCAATCAGTGAGAAAAAACGCGGCAAAGGTCTTGGCGGTGCGAGTCTGAGAGTCTTGTTTGAGAAATACCGGGACAAACGCTTTTTTCTGGAAGTGGAGAGCCTGACTGTTCCTGCAGACAATAAAGAAGAGCGTCGCAGAAGAAAGCAGTTTTACTTAAACAACGGAATGACGGAAGTGGGGGTAAATGCAAGGTTATTCGGGGTGGAGTTTGAAATTCTTGGGTATGACTGTGAAGTAAGCTTTCAGGAGTATTTCTCCTTGTACGATGATATCTACGGGAGCTATGCAAGTCGTTTTTTGGAGGAAATAAAATAGAAAAGGAGAGAGCATAGATACATTAAAATGTTAAGGCGAGGAGTTTCCGAAAAGGAAAGCTCTTCGCCTTTTGATTTGCTTTTGGGTAGTAAAAGAGGAACCTAATAAAAACTCTTCACCCAGTTTACCAAGGAGTCATGGTGGGTATTGTTGATTACATCATTCCGCATTTGCTTCGTTACCGGTCCTTTCTTTTCCATGATGGCTAGGATGGCTTCTTGGAGACCGGCGATTTTGCCTTGCGCGAACGCATCATTATTAACGGCAGGGGTATCGGCGGAAGTGGTTTCATCCTCGTTTGATATTGTATCGGAGACGATGACTTCCGGTATCGGTTCCGGATTGGTAATAAAAGCAGAGTCAAAAAAATAATCGTCTTCTTCCGGGTCAGCGGTTGAGGAATTTACCGGTACCCAGATATCTCCGCTGTTTGCTTTTACATTCACAGTGATTTGGAAGTTTGTTACATTTACTGTTTCGCCGGACAAAACTCCTTTGTATTGGGCACAGGAACCGCAAGGAAGCGTCATTATAAAGTCGCTGTCGTCATTGTTGATGGCAACAAGAACTGTGGTGCCGTTATGGGTTCTGGAAAAGGCGTATTGCCGGTTGGTCAAAAGCAATTCCTTGTAATCGCCGTAGGAAAGGGCATGCGTGGTTTGACGAATATGTCCCAGAGCAGCCAGTAGGCGGGTACATGGGTGAGCGGTCATTGCATTGCCGAATTCGGAAAGAGACAGTGCCGGACGTAAGGAATCATCGGAGAAACGTTCCTTCTTTCCTTCAATACCGAACTCAGAACCGTAATAAACGGACGGAACTCCCGGTAAGGTATACAGCAAAATGTGGACCGGGGTGTAATGAGCTTTATTGGAAAGCTTCGTGTAAATACGCTCCACATCATGGTTGTCGACGAAATTATAGAGCTTTAAGCCTCCCGGACGACTGCCGCCCATCTCATACAAGCGTTCTACCGTGTGGGCAATTTGAAAATAATTGTGGTCGGTGTGGCCGGAGTACAGCGCTTTGTGCAGGTGGTAATTGGTGACGGAGTGAAGGGTGCCTTCGTTCACCCAGCGGTTGTAATCGCCGTGAATGACCTCGCCCATGAGCCAGAAATTCGGCTTTACTTCGTTTGCAACGCGACGAAGAGCCTGCATATAGTCAAAATTCAGCACGTCCGCTGCGTCCAGGCGGATACCGTCAATATCAAATTCCGATACCCAGAACCGGATGACGTCACAGATATAATCCCTTACTGCCGGATTTTGCTGGTTCAGCTTGGCAAGCAAATTGTAGCCACCCCAGTTTTCGTAAGAAAATCCATCGTTATATTCGTTATTTCCCCCAAAGTTTACATTACAGTACCAGTCCTTGTACGGGGAATTCTCGCGGTTTTTCTTGATATCCTGAAAAGCAAAGAAATCTCGTCCGGTGTGATTAAAGACACCGTCCAAAATGACGCGGATGTTCTGTGCGTGACATTCCTTTACAAAGTTTGTTAAATCCGCATTGGTGCCGAGACGGGAGTCCAGTTTTTTATAATCCGTAGTCTCATAACCGTGGCCTACAGACTCAAACAGCGGTCCGATATAAATGGCATTACAGCCCAGTGATTTGATATGGGTAATCCAGGGTAATAACGTGTTTAATCGATGCTCGGGGGAACTGTATGTATTCTCCTTCGGTGCACCGGTCAGTCCTAACGGGTAAATATGATAAAATACGGCTTCATCGTACCATGCCATAGAAGATACCTCCTGAAATTGAGTATACAGCACAAAGTGAATGATGTGAATAACGCTTTGCATAAGATGATTATACCATATTCGAAAATGAGTTTCCATATGTTATTTCGAGGAAGAAAACAAGCAGCGTATTTGTGTCGGAAAGATAGTTTAATTGATTAAAATCTTCTTGCTTTTTTGCAGAGATGTGATAAAATAAGAAAAGTAATTTTGCAAAATGTTTACAGGATAAACACCCGGAGGGACCATGAAAAAAAGAGAGAAAAGAAAGTCGGTGTTGAGACGTTTTAACAAACTGGCAGTGGCAATCTATGCAGTGCTTCTGTTGGTCTTTTGTTGTGCGGGATACCGGCTTTATTCCGTTTATAATGAAAAGATGCGGGAAGAGAGGGGAAATCACGTAACCGAGGTTACGGGAACCTTGGCGGAGCTGGCAGAGTTATACGCATCATCCAGAAGAGAAATGATAATGCTTACCGGTTCTTACATCGACGGGAAGTCGTTTCGAAACGTAGAGGAGATGACGACTTTTTTGGCGGAGCAGAATTTGTTCTTCCGTATGGAGGAAAGTGAAGTTTACGTCGTAAGCGAGGACGGAACCTATTATAAATCTGACGGAACAACCGGGCTGTGGGAGAATAAGGACTATTTGATAGAGCATATTGCCGAAGAGCGTATGTGGATCCGTCCGGTGCCCGGAGAAGATGAGAAGCATTTGTTTTGTTGGATCGAATTAAATGAACCGGTCTTTCTGGAGTCGGAGCAAAGATGGTTTGAGTATTACACGGTGATTATTGAAACGTCTCATCTGGAGTATGCTTTGGTGTCCAATTCTTACGCGGAAAAAAGTAGTGTTTACATTCTGGGAAATGACGGAACCAGATTATATCGGCAAAGCAAGATATTTGATATCCCGTTATCCAAAAATTATTTGGATGAACTGGAAAAGAATGTTAAGTTGCTGGACGGAGACTGGAACAAGTTAAAGGAAGCAATTTCATCCGACAGCTTACAGTATCGCATGGAGATTTCTTATCAGGGAGTCGATTATTATCTTGCTACCTGCCCTGTGGCGAATATACCGAACTGGAACCTTATGGTAGTGGTAGATCGCGAGGTACTGGTCGGTTCCGAGAAAAATCCGGATGACTATGCGAATTTGCTGGTGTGGGTTTTGATTATTATTTTGGTAAGTCTTGTGTCGGCAACCGTGCTTTTGCTTGTGTATTTAAAGGGGAAGGAACGATTGTCCGAGGAGCAAAAGGAGAGCACACGGTTGTTGGAGCTTGCGGCAAAGGAAGCAAATCGTGCGAATCGCGCAAAGACCGAACTGATGGCGCATATTTCTCATGATATTCGTACGCCGATCGGCGGTGTTATGGGAATGACCAATATTGCCCGCAGAAGTATGGATGATAAAGAGAAAGTAGAGGACTGTCTGGATAAAATTGATGAGTCCTCGACCTATTTGCTTTCCTTGGTAAATAAGGTGCTGGACCTTTCGAAAATCGAAAGCGGTGAGTTTAAATTGGTGGAAGAGCCGTTTTCTATTGCGGATTTATTGAAAGAATGCGTGGAAATGATGGAAGGTCAGATTAAGGAAAATAAGATTTGGTTTTATAAGAAATTTCCACCGTTTGCACATCCGGCAGTGTTCGGTGACCGGTTGCATGTAAAGCAGATATTGATGAATATTTTAGGAAATGCTATGAAATATACCCCTGCGGGAGGTCAGGTATCTTTTCTTGTGACGGAACAGTTGACGGAAGACGGGAAGGTAGAGTTTTGCTTTACCGTGCAGGATACCGGTATCGGTATGGACGCTGAGTTTTTAAAACGTATTTACCAGCCGTATTCAAAGGCTGATGAAGATGAGGGAAAGCGTTATCACGGAACCGGTCTCGGTATGACCATAGCAAAACAATACATTGATGCTATGGGCGGAACGATACAGGTAGAGAGCGAGTTGGGAAAAGGCAGCCGGTTTATCGTGAGGATTCCGTTTGTGATTGCGGAGGTGCTTCCGAAGAAGGAAGAGACGGGAATCACTGTTACGGAAGCATTTACCGGAATGAAAATTCTTGCGGTAGAGGATGTACCGATTAATCTGAAGATTACGGTGTTCCTTTTGGAAAACATGGGCTTTACCGTAGATACGGCATTAAACGGAATCGAGGCCGTAGAGGCCTTTAAACGTTCTCAAGAGGGAGAATATGCAGCGATTCTGATGGATGTGATGATGCCAGAGATGGACGGACTGGAAGCAACGGAAGTGATTCGTAAGTTAGAACGGCCGGATGCGGCAAAGATACCGATTGTGGCAGCCACCGCCAGTGCTTTCGAGGATGACCGGATTGCCATATTTAACGCCGGAATGAACGGATATTTATTAAAGCCGCTCAATGATGAGTCGGTCTATGTGGAAATGAAAAAGCAATTGTTTCCTGAAACGGAACAGTAAAGGGTAAGGGCCGTTACACGGGAGTGGGCGGCCCTGAAAATTCATAAAATAGACATAATCCTGTGTTATAATAGAGAAAAAGGGAAGGAGAGATACGGATGAAAAAGAGAGTAGGATTAAGGATAAAAAAACTGACGGTGTTTATGGTGGCGGCATTGCTACTGTCTTCTATGGCAGCCTGCGCCAATGCGGAGCCGGTCGGCATAGAGGAGGCCTATATTAACGATATGGGGGAATTGGTTCTTTCTTACACAGACGGTACGGAGCATAATCTGGGTACCGTAGTGGGTGCCGACGGTAAGGACGGTGTCGATGGTGTTGACGGTGCGGATGGTGCCGACGGAAAAGACGGTGCTGACGGAAAAGACGGAGCGGACGGTGCAGATGGGGTAGACGGACAGGACGGTAGCATTACCATTGTCAACAAGGGAAGTAATATTGCGTATGCCACCTCTAAGGGGCTACAGAGTGCGGTGAGCATTGTTTGTAATTTTACGCCGAAGCAGTCCGGATGGTATACCGGAAAAGTAAATGAGGACTATACCTCCTCCGGTTCCGGTGTGGTTTACCGGCTGGATAAGGGAAAGGGAGACGCGTTTATTATTACCAATCACCATGTGGTGTACGATGCGGACAGTGACTCCTATAACGGAATCAGTCGGGATATCGGGGTGTATTTATACGGAAGCGAGATTGCCGAGCAAAAGATGACAGCAGAGTATGTGGGCGGTTCGGCATATTATGATATTGCGGTATTACATATTAAGGAAAGTGAACTGTTGCGCAAATCCGCGGCTACGGCGGTGACTGTGACGGATTCTGACCGGGTAGTGGTAGGCGAAGCTGCCATAGCCATCGGTAACGCAAAAGGCGGCGGCACCTCTGCATCTTACGGCGTGGTCAGCGTGGATTCGGAGCACATTTCTTTGAGTGATTCTACTACGGGACAGGTACAATCCTTCCGTGTCATTCGTGTGGATACTCCGGTCAATCCGGGGAATTCCGGCGGCGGTCTTTACAATGAGTCCGGAGAACTGATGGGAATCGTCAATGCAAAGATTATTGATTCCACTGTAGAAAATATTGCCTATGCCATTCCGTCCAAGGTAGCTATCTATGTGGCGGACAATCTGATTGACCATTGCTACGGAACCTCCTGTGAAAGCGTGCAAAGAGGAATGCTGGGAGTAACGGTACAGACCATTGAGTCGTATATGCGGGCTGAGCCGGATACCGGACATGTGCATTTGTACGAAACGGTAAAAGTGGTAGAGGTATCCAATAACAGTCTGGTGAAGGGGAAACTTAAACCCGGAGATATTTTAAAGTCCATTTCTTTTGAGGACGAAAGAGGTATTCTGAACCAGAATATTACTCGGCAGTATCATATCGTGGATGCCATGTTGCAGGCAAGAGAAGGGGATGAAATTACCGTAGCTGTGCTCAGAGACGGGAAAGAGGTTTCTGTGAAGGTGACGATGACAAAGGAGCATATTTCGGAGTATTAATTTTTTGCTTGACAAATTTTCCCGAACTCGCTATAATCGGGTCATAAGCTATGAAAAGAACAAGTAGTTAGAAGGGGAACCTACAGAAAGTTGCCGGATGATGAGAGGCGCAGGGGAAGCTTGTAACGAATACGTCTTGGAGCTTCGCACCAAAAGCATTAGCGAGTAGGCTGCGACGGAGGTGAGGCTTAGGTCTCGGCACACGTTATCGTGCGGGAGTATAGTAGAACGATAAAGGTTCTTTGTACTTGATGAGGCAGTCGGTGTGAACCGGGTGTGAAAAAAGGTGGTAACACGAGAGATTATACCCTCGTCCTTTGATAAAAGGGCGGGGGTTTTTTATTTGCGTGCAGGCAAAGTGAGTGTTGAGACGCCGTGCAAGTGTACTTGCAAAGGCGGCGAAATGCGAGCGCGCCCACGACCGAGCGACTTTGTCGCGAGGTGTGGAGAGGTGCGAAGCACCGGAAGCACGCAAACAGAACAACAAAAAAGGAGGATGCAACAATGACAATTTTTGACGAACTGAAAGCCAGAGGCTTACTGGCACAGTTAACCGACGAAGAAGAGATTAAGGAACTGATTAACAATGGTAAGGCAACCTTTTATATCGGTTTTGATCCGACCGCAGACAGTCTTCATGTAGGTCACTTTATGGCACTTTGCTTAATGAAGCGTTTACAGATGGCAGGCAATAAGCCGATTGCCTTAATCGGTGGCGGTACCGCAATGATCGGTGACCCGTCCGGTCGTTCCGACATGCGTCAGATGATGACAAAGGAGACCATCAATCATAACGTAGAGTGCTTTAAGAAGCAGATGAGCCGTTTTGTAGACTTTTCCGAGGGTAAGGCACTCCTTGTTAACAACGCTGACTGGCTCCTTGATTTGAACTATGTAGAATTGCTTCGTGACGTGGGACCGCACTTTTCCGTTAACCGCATGCTGACCGCAGAGTGCTACAAGCAGCGTATGGAAAAGGGATTGAGCTTCCTTGAGTTTAACTACATGATTATGCAGAGCTACGACTTCTTAGCATTATACCAGAAGTACGGTTGTAACATGCAGTTCGGCGGTGACGACCAGTGGTCCAACATGTTAGGCGGTACGGAGCTTATCCGCAGAAAGTTAGGTAAGGATGCATACGCAATGACCATCACTCTTCTCCTTAATTCCGAGGGTAAGAAGATGGGTAAGACCCAGAAGGGTGCGGTATGGCTTGACGCCGAGAAGACTTCTCCGTTCGAGTTCTACCAGTACTGGAGAAACGTTGCGGATGCGGACGTATTAAAGTGTATCAAGATGCTTACCTTCCTTCCGCTGGAGGAAATCGAGAAGATGGAAGGTTGGGAAGGCAGCCAGTTAAATACCGCAAAGGAAATCCTTGCATTCGAGCTGACGAAGCTTGTTCACGGCGAGGAAGAGGCAGTGAAGGCACAGGAGAGTGCAAAGGCATTGTTTGCTGGCGGCGGAAGTTTAGAGAATATGCCGACGGCAGAGCTTACCACAGAAGATTTTACCGATGGTAAGATTGACTTAATCGGTGTACTTGTAAAGGCGGGGCTCAATCCGAGCCGTTCCGAAGCAAGACGTGCCATCGAGCAGGGCGGTGTTACCGTAAACGATGAAAAGATTACGGACATCAAGAAGGAGTTTACCGCAGAGGACTTCGGCGAGGGCATGATTGTACGCCGCGGTAAGAAGAATTACAAGAAGGTTGTAGTAAAGTAATAGAAGTAAGAGGCAGGGCCGTCGCATGTGGAAGCATGGGACGGCCCTTGGTACTTTACGGGAAATGATAGCATTCCTTTTGATTGAATGTTGTGTAAATTTATGGTATGATTTATGAGTAAAATTAGTAGGAAAGGAGTATACAACCATGGCAAACAAGCACACAGCACCACGACTGACTACTCTTTGTTATGCAGAGCGGGAGGATGCCTATTTGATGCTTCACCGGGTGAAGAAAGTAAATGATGTGAATAAGGATAAGTGGATCGGTATCGGAGGGCATTTTGAGGCAGGAGAAAGCCCGGAGGAGTGTATCCGCAGGGAGGCAATGGAGGAAACGGGGTTGAGGCTTCGAGAACTTTGTTTCCGGGGGATTGTGACCTTTTGTTTCCGGGAACCGGAGAATGCCTATGACGGCGAAAAATGGGATGATTGGGAGTATATGTGCCTGTTTACCGCTACGGTGGATGATGCGGAGGTTTCCGAGTGCGGCGAGGGTGAGTTGGAATGGGTGAAGAAGGACCGGATTGAGGAGTTAAATCTTTGGGAAGGG
>JAZUBD010000092.1:0-2525 GCA_045638305.1 Lachnospiraceae bacterium | reverse complement strand
CCTATTCCGGAAACTCCCCTCTACCCATCCTCGAACCTACCATAACAGCCAAGTATGTCATTTTCATGTTAAAACGTTTAAAGATTCATTAAATCTATAAATTATTTTGTTTCTTTTAATACATTTTTGTTTTTCCAGATGTATTCGATCAAAGAAACCACCGTAAGCACCAGCGATAACCAGATAAACACCTGCTCTACCACTTCAATCCAGCCGAACGGAAGCTGCACAATCAACAAAATACAAGTTATCATCTGGGCAATGGTCTTAAACTTTCCCCAGTAGCTGGCCGCGATTACCACACCGTTTTCCGCCGCAATCAAACGGAACCCGCTGATAATGAACTCTCTGGCAATAATTACAATCACAATCCATGCCGGCATATAGGAAAGCTCCACAAAGCAAATCAGTGCGGAACACACCAAAAGCTTATCAGCAATCGGATCCATAAACTTTCCGAAATTCGTCACCAGATTATATTTTCTGGCAATGTGTCCGTCCAATGCATCGGATGCACACGCAATGGCAAATACCGCCGTCGCAATATAATTGCCGAATGGAATCCCCGGCACCAGCATAAACACAAGAAATACCGGTATCATACATACGCGGAAAATCGTAATTTTATTCGGTAAATTCATAACATCCTCCTAGATTATCTTCTTCTTTTCGGTATTGACGCCGACCAAATCATAGCCCTTTGCTCCGGTCACCTTTACCTTCACAAACTCACCGGATTCATAGTGTTCTTCCGATTCTACGAACAAATATCCGTCGATGTTCGGCGCATCCATAGAAGTACGGGCAAGATATACGTTATCCTGAGGCATTTTCCCTTCAATCAGAGCCTGATACCGCTTACCGATACGCGCCTCGGCATTTTCAAAAGCAATCCGTTGCTGAAGCTTCATGATTTCCTTCTGTCGACGACGCTTTTCCTTTGCCGGTACCTGATTCTTCATCTTTGCGGCCGGAGTGTTTTCTTCCTTGGAATAGGTAAATACACCAAGACGGTCAAAACGCACTTCTTCCACAAAGGAAAGCAGCTCTTTATGCTCCTCCTCCGTCTCTCCCGGGAATCCGGAAATCAACGACGTACGAAGTGCAATTCCCGGTAAATTCCGGCGAAGCTTCTTAATGAGACGTACCAGTTCTTTTTTTGTGGTACGACGTCCCATACGCTTTAATACCGTATCTGCCGCATGCTGAATCGGCAGATCCAGATAACGGCAAATCTTCTTTTCTTCCTTCATGACGGCAATTAACTCATCCGTAATTTCTTCCGGATAGCAATACAAAAGACGTATCCATTCCGGCCCTTCGATCGCACAAAGCTTACGAAGAAGCTCCGGCAACATCTTCTTGCCGTACAAATCCACGCCGTAAAGCGTGGTCTCCTGGGCTACCAGAATCAGCTCCTTCGCTCCATCCTTTGCCAACTGCTCCGCTTCGGCCAAGATACGCTCCATCGGTACACTGCGGTACTTGCCCCGAATGGACGGAATCACGCAGTAGGTACAGAACTTCTCGCAACCATCCGCAATCTTTAAGTACGCCGTATAACCACAAGTGGTATTGACACGCTTCGTCTCCGGAAGCGGTAAATACGTCAGTTCCTTATATACCTCCGACGTCTCTCCGGCTTCCGCTTTGTTCATTGCCGCAACAATCTCATCAAAGGAAGCGGTGCCGAGAATCGCATCCACCTCCGGGATAGACTCAATAATCTCACTGCGATAACGCTCCGCAAGACATCCTGTCACAATAAGTACACGACAACGGCCGTTCTCTTCGTCCTTATAAGATGCTGCCTCCAGAATCGTTTCGATACTTTCTTCCTTTGCATCGTGAATAAAACAACAGGTATTGATGACAATGGCCTCTGCCTCGGCCTCATCCTCGGTCAGCGTATGCCCCGCGTCCCGAAGCAGTCCCAACATATATTCACTGTCTACCAGGTTCTTATCACAACCCAGGGAAACAAAATAAACTTGCATAAAATCCCTCGTTCTACTTCTGTAGTTCAACACTTTCTACACAGTTCTTCATTAACATTGCGATAGTCATCGGACCTACACCGCCCGGAACCGGGGTAATTGCACCCGCAACCGGCTCAACCTGTGCAAAATCCACATCACCGCAAAGCTTGTTATCTTCGCCTCTGTGAATGCCTACATCGATAACGGTAGCGCCTTCCTTTACATAGTCTGCGGTTACAAACTTCGGCTTACCGATAGCAACGATAAGAATATCTGCACGCTTGGTAATCTCTTTTAAGTTCTTCGTTCTGGAATGACAAACAGTCACGGTTGCATTCTCACGAAGCATCAGCATGGACATCGGCTTACCTACGATGTTACTTCTGCCGAGAACTACGCACTCCTTACCTTCCATTTCGATACCGGTACGCTTAAGAAGCTCGATAACACCTGCCGGCGTACAGGACACAAAGCCCTTTCTGCCGATGCTTAAGTTACCTACATTTTCCGGATGAAAGCCGTCTACGTCCTTAAGCGGAGAAATTG
>JAZUBD010000091.1:0-1628 GCA_045638305.1 Lachnospiraceae bacterium | reverse complement strand
TCGCCGCCGAAATAAAACTTCTTATCCGGATTATCTTCCCTGAGACGGTAATTCACACCCTCCTCGGTACACACGATAAACTCCTTGCATGCGCTGTTTTTCGCAAAGGCAATCATGTCCGCCGTACTACCGACATAATCCGCCAACTTCACCACGTTTTCCTTACACTCCGTGTGAGCCATTACAAGACCTTCCGGATGCTTCTTCTTCAGTTCTTTTACACTTGTCCCGGTGATATCCTTATGTATCGGGCAATACCCATCGTTTAAAATCACATTCTTCTCCGGCACCTGCTCCGCCACAAAACGACCGAGGTTTACATCCGGAATAAAGAAAATATTCTGATTCGGAAGATTCTTTACAATCTTTACCGCATTGGAAGAGGTCACACACACATCACTGTAGCTCTTAAGCTCCGCCGTAGAATTGATGTAACAAACCACCGCCAAATCCTCGTATTTCTCACGAAGCTCTTTGATTTTCGCCACCTGCGCCATGTGGGCCATGGGACAATCCGCCGTCATATCCGGCATCAACACCGTCTTCTCCGGATTCAGCATCTTTGCGCTCTCTCCCATAAAGGAAACGCCGCAAAATACCACCACATCCGCATCAGTACCCTTTGCCACCTTCGCCAGATAAAAAGAATCTCCCACATAATCCGCCAAGGCCTGCAGCTCCTCATTCACATAGTAATGGGCCAGTATAATGGCATTCTTTTCTTTCTTTAACTTCTGTATTTCGTCGATTAATTGATTTTCCATAACCATATCTGTTGTGCCACAAGATATACTGCACAACCTCTCCCTTTTTCAAGATGTTGGGCACAGTATAGCACAGAAATTTACAAGTGTCAAGTTATCTGTCAAGTTTTCATGCAGATATAATGAGCGTAACCCGCACGAAAAGAATCCTTTACATTGACATCTCTCTTTATGTGGTTTATGATTAATACAGAAGGAGGTATATGCTCTATGATAGGATATCGTTTATGCAGTGCGTTTGCCGCAGACCTTTTTGCTTCGTACAAAGCCTGATATAGGACGGTAATTGTACGGAGCGGCTTTTCTTCTTCGGAAGTAATACCGTCCGCATTAGGCTTTGTGTTATCTATGCATATGAATTAAATTATTTTATGTAAGGAGCAAAGCCATGAATAAGAAATCAAATTTTAAAGAGCTTCAAAGTTTTTTGATATTATGGAGTTCACAAACCGTATCCTCTCTGGGTACAGCAATGACAGAATTTGCATTAATCATTTGGGTGTACGGTCAAACAGGTAATGCATCAAGTGTAACTTTATTGACAATCTGTTCTTTTTTACCAACAATCGTTTTCCGTTTTATCGCAGGAACCATTGCAGATAACCGGGACAAAAAACGTATTATGTTGATTGCCGATTTTGCGGCAGCTTGCGGAACACTGACAATATTCATTTTATACTCGTTTTCCGCATTACAAACATGGCATATCTATGTTATCAACCTTTTACTCAGTTTTATGAATGCATTTCAAAGTCCTGCTTCCTACGTAGCGACAAGTTTACTGGTACCGAAAGAACATTATACCAGAGTTAGCGGTCTGCAGGCGTTTTCCGGTTGTGCCGTCGGTATTTTGGCTCCTGCCCT
>JAZUBD010000090.1:0-1883 GCA_045638305.1 Lachnospiraceae bacterium | reverse complement strand
CTGGCAGATGTTTATGTGCTATGTTTCGCCGGAAACGTATCAGACCAGAAATTGGCGTGCGGTGGATATTTTAATCGGGGAATACAGTCCCACCTTTAAGATTCATTTTTATATGATTTCCGTGGTATTGATTTTAACGATTTTGAGTTGTCTGTATGGGTTCGGGCAGATGGTTTTGACCGGAAATAAGAAGAGACAAAAGGCATTGATTGTACAGTCGGTGGGCTCGGCGCTGTTTTTGGGTCTTTGTATTTTTGCCTGCTTTACTGCCTTTTTCAGAAACGGAGAATTGTTGGTTTCGACTCTGTCGGCGGTTTTGATGGGTGTATTCTTTTCGTTGTTGGGCGTAACCGTAGGTACCTATGTGGGTTCTTTCCTTTTGGGAAAGAAGAAAGGAATTTCGGTAGGAATTCCGGCGGCGGTAGGAGCTGTAACGACCCTGGCTATGTATATCGGAGAGATGTGTTTGCTGAGCGGAAATTTATATTTGCTGGGGAGGGGATTTTGGTTTGAAAGTATCCCGGGTATCGTGTTGGCGCCGGTGGATCTTTTGATTATCTTATCGGCAGGTATCGTGACCGGAGGAATCTGCCTGTTGTTAAATAAAAAAAGGAACATTGCTTAAATTTTGAATTGCTTAATATTTCGTCTTGCAGTATAATGAGAATATGAAGATATGAAGAACTCTTCTTGCGGTTGTGTCCGGTGAGGGCATCCGCAAAAAGAGTTTTTTGGTTGTAAAAAAGATTCGGAATGCGAGACGGAGGTAGTTTATGGCACAAAATGTGATGATAACAGGAACCGGAAGAAGTTATGCCTTGGGGTATAACATGGTGCTTCGTTATTTGGAGTGCGGAGATACGGTCATTGCCACGGTACGGAAGGAATCGGAGGCACTGTTAAAGTTAAAGGAAACTTACGGAGAACGTTTGTATATCGTAACCATGGATATCGGCAGTACGGAATCGGTATGTGCGGCGGCAAAGGAAGTGGAACAGCATTTTGATTGTATTGACCTGTTGATTAACAATGCGGTAACGGTATCTCCGGATTGCGATAAGGATTTCTTTGATGCGAATCTGGATTATATTGCCCATACGGTAGATGTGACGGCGGTAGGACCGCTTCGCGTCATTAAGGCCTTTTATCCGCTCCTTGCAAAGAGTAAAAAGACGGCACTTGTGATGAATATTTCTTCCGAAGCGGGAAGCATCGGCCGTTGTTACCGTACGAACCTGATTGATTACGGTATGGCGAAGGCAGCGTTAAATATGGGTACCATGAATCTTGTGAATGTGTTTAAGAATGACGATACCATTAATCTGTTCTGTGTACATCCGGGATGGATTCGTACCGACGGACGTCCGGACAATAAGGCGCCGTTATCTTCCTATGATGCTGCGGAGATTTTGCGAAAACTGTTCGAAGAAAAGCGGGAGGACAGAACCGGCCCTCGTTTTATTACCAACGAAGGAAAAGAGTATCCGTTTTAATGAGACGGAGTCGGACAGATATGTTACAAACAGAGGAAAGAAAATAAGGAGAATTGCCATGATTTACACAACCTTTCAAGATAAAAAATTGTCCCTTTTAGGCTTTGGTGCCATGCGTCTGCCGGTGAATGCGGACGGCAGTATCGATGAGCCTCAAGTGAAGGAAATGACCCGCTATGCCATAGAGCACGGCGTGAATTATTTCGATACCGCATGGCCGTATCACAACGGAGAGTCGGAACGAGTTATGGGACGGATTTTATCCGAGTATCCGAGAGACAGTTATTATTTGGCGGACAAGTATCCGGGCCATCAGATTTTAAGTACCGGCTACCATCCGGCGGAGATTTTTGAAGAGCAGCTAAAGAAGTGCGGTGTGGACTATTTTGA
>JAZUBD010000089.1:0-5452 GCA_045638305.1 Lachnospiraceae bacterium | reverse complement strand
ATACTCCGTCATGGTTTCCTTGCCGATATTGTTCTTCAGCCAGTACATAAACTTTGTAACTGCTACACCGTCCTTTACATGGCCTGCGGCAAGATTTTTCTGTTCGGTTTCGTTCTTAATAGCTTTGGCAAGAAGAATCGGGCCCGGTGCATCCAGTACCGTACATTCCTTCGGTAATGCCTGTACAAGAGCACAATTCACACGTTTTGCATCAAGAAGTACCGGACAGGCGCGGAGCTTTGTCACATCCTCGTAGATAGCATCATACGAGCGGACGATAACCCCTTCCTCTTCCAACAGCTTGCTTGTGGCATCGTCCAGAACCGCCTCATTTACATACAAAAATGCTTTGGTGTCTGTAATCATGGCATAGGAAAGAAAGACCGGATTGTTTTCCACGTCGTTTCCGCGGAGGTTAAAGAGCCATGCAATCTCATCCAGACAGGTCAGTAAGTATACCTCTGCGGTGTAGTCCGTGTTTTTGGCGAAAGGTTCGGAAACGCCTGCTTTGTAGAGGACATCCGGGCGGATCTTTTTCATTGCTTCCCGCACCTCGGCAAGCTTGGTAACGGTGGATTTACCGGTGTAACATTCGTCCAGACGATAAACCGGTTTTGAGGAAAGCGCCGGACGGTCCGGCCAAAGAGCATCCGGGAACGGCATATCGTGACGAACGGTCACGGTATCCGGAAAACGCTCTTTCAGCTGCATCAAAAAGGAATAAGAGAGCAGGCGGCCGTCAAAGCCTAAGGTGCCTCCGTCTTTTAATAAATCTTTCAATTTCTCTTCCGGTGTCGGAACGTGTTCCATACCGCTGCGGTACAGAGTAATCCCGCTGCCTAAGAGCTCCTGTTCCGCTTGGATAAAGTAGCGGCCGTCGGTAAACAGGCCCGCTTCCGTCAGGGTTACAAAGAGGGTGCCCGCGGAGCCGGTAAAACCGGAAAGATAAGCCCGGAGCTTAAAATGGTCGTCCAGATATTCGGAACCGTGGTAATCTGCGGTAGGGACATAATATACATCAAGATTGTTCTGCTTCATAAAACTGCGCAGAGCTTCAATACGTGCTGCGTATAAGTTCATAGAAAAACTCCTTTCGGAAAGAATTGTCGTTAGGCGGAATGCCATAGTTGCAAACAGCCCCATGGGACTATCTTAGCACAAACCAACGAAAAAGAAAAGGTAGGAAACTTCTTTTCTGACACCAAATGGACACAGCGGTATGGTATACTGATTGTAAGGCTTGATACGGACGTATTCGGGCTTTGGTGGGCAAAAGAGAAGGAGGATGGGTTGTGAAGGTTTTAAAGAAAAAGAGACTTTTATTCTTGCTGTTGTTTCCGTTGACATTCTTAATTTCCGCAGGGGCAAAAAAGAGTGTATTTATTGCGGAAGAGGTGTTCGCAAAACGTATTTACAAGGTACATTCCGTGGTGGTGTCTGCAGTAACGGGGTGGATTCCTTTTTCCTTGGCGGAGCTTATCGTGGTTGTGGGACCGATGGTTTGCCTTGTGCTTTTGATTCGGTTTATTGTACATATGGTGAAGGACAAGGAAAACCGGTTTGCCCGGTGTCTGTTCGGAATCATTAACGTAGCCTGTGTGGCGGCGGTGATATTGTTTGTCTATGTTATCGGATGCGGTGTGAATTATCACAGAGTATCGATTGCGGACTATCGGGGAATTACGGTACGGGATTCTTCCAAGGAGGAGTTGTACGGACTGTGTATGGAACTGGCGGCGCAGGCAGCAGAGCTTCGGGCAGAGCTGGTAGAGTATGAGGATGCGGACGGCGTTTTGCGTTTGCCGGTATCAAACAGAGAGTTGGGGAAAAAGGTACAGGAGGCCTATGAAGTGCTTGCCGTAGACCTTCCGGTACTTAAGGGAATGTATCCGGCGCCGAAATGTATCACAAGCTCGAAGGCATTTTCTGCCATGGAGATTACCGGTGTATTTACCTGTTGGACCATGGAAGCCAATGTAAACGTAGACATTCCGGACTACTCCAGAGCCTCTACCATGGCTCATGAGCTGGCACACCTTCATGGTTTTATGCGGGAGGATGAAGCAAATTTTCTGGCCTATCTGGCCTGTATGTCCTCCGACGACCCGGTAGTGCGTTACAGCGGCACCATGCTTGCTCTGATTTATGCGGGCAATGCCCTTGCGGGGCAGGATATGGAGCTTTACGGAGCTCTTTGGGCCACCTACCACGAAGGAATGGGACGAGATTTCCGGGATAACAGTGCCTACTGGGATCAATACCATGACACGGTAATCAGTGAAACTGCGGATAAGGTGAACGATGTGTATCTGAAGGCCAACGAGCAGGAGGATGGTGTAAAGAGCTACGGCAGAGTTGTGGATCTTTTATTGGCGGAGTACCGGGAGAGGCATAAAAAAGAGCTTTCCAAAACATAAAAAATAGGGTATAATAATGATGGGGAAGGTTTTATGCAAATGGGAGGTATACAATATGATATTTGAGTGGGATGAAGAGAAGAATAGTATCAACAAAGTGAAGCATCGAATTTCTTTTGAAACGGCAGCACATGTTTTTGATGATCCGGATTATATCGAGATGTTTGATTTTGAACATAGTTCGGAAGAGGATCGCTATATAGCAATCGGAAAAGTAGGAGATATTTTATTCGTTGTATTTACCGAAAGGAAAGAAGTAATTCGTTTGATTTCTGCAAGACTTGCAACAGAGAAGGAAAGGAGGCTTTATTATGACCAAGACCGTTACTATTAAAAAAGGACAAAAACCTACGGAAGAACAGCTTAGGGAAGTAGAAGAAGCAAAGAAGGTACCGATTGTTTTTGATGAAGACTGTGAAGAACTTTCCGACGCAATGATAAAAGCCTTTCAATGTGCTGTCGGAAAAAGAAATCGGAAAAAGATGAATGCCTAGATTCTATACGAATGACTTAATAAGCCTCGGTGGTTTGCCGGGGCTTTTGACTTTTCTGGCAGGAATTGATATACTGAGACAAACATATTTATCGAGAGAGGCGGTGACAACCATGGAAGAGTATAAATTAAATGATAAAGACATCCGGAAAATCATTTACGACAGCTTTTCCGGAAGTAAGGACCAGAACCGCATCTTAGAGGAGTTTCCTATGGGAGACAGCCGTGCGGATATGCTCCTTGTAACAAAGACAAAGCTCATCGGTCTGGAAATCAAAAGTGACCGGGATTCTTTTGTGCGTTTGGAGCGACAGATAAGGGATTATGAGAAATTTTTTGATACCAATTACCTTGTAGTGGGGACTTATCATGTGGAAGAGGCCCTGCGTACTGTACCGGCCCACTGGGGGATTTATGAGGTGTACGAGGCTGAAGACGGAACTTATGTAATGGAGCTTGTTCGAAGTGCGTCTATGGCATTAAAGGACAACACCGAAGAAAAGTTGTATCTTCTTTGGCGGAACGAACTGATGAAAATTGTCCGGGACTATCGTTTGGCAAAAGGAAACCTTCAACGGAAAGACAAAATGATAAGTAAAATCACGAGAGGATTAACGGTGCCGGTGATACAGAGTGAAATATGCAATGCTCTGATAGAAAGAGAATATAAGGAATGATAGAGTAACCGGGCCTTCGCAAGTTATGCGACAGCCCGGTATTTTGGTTTACATCTGTTTTTTTACAATGTCATATTCATTATCAAAATGATAATACGGGCACTCTCGTGCGGTACCGGACATGAGGCGGGAGTAGTCGTCCTCGTCCATGCCTCCTGCCATGCAGACATATTCTTCGTAATCGTCATCGTATCGGAAGTTGCTACAGGTGTCGCAGCTGTATTGTGTACTCATAAGTATCTCCTTACGTGTAAAAACTGTAATAAATTAAGATAAAACCCGCTATGAGGCGGATTGTCTTGTGCAAAAGGCAAATTGCTACAGGAAATAGTATATCATACTTTGTGGATTTTGCCATCTTTTTTTTATGTGATTGACATTAGGCGCGGAAAATCATAAACTTTATTGTAGGGAGTATTATTTACAAAAATGAGAGGACACTACCATGGCAAACGTAATACAACGTTTTTTCGGACATCTTCATACGATTAATAAGCATAAGCGCATGGTAATGAAGCATTGTTTTCGACTGGGGCTGTATAAGAGAGGGCTGCTTCATGATTTATCGAAATATTCTCCGGCGGAGTTTTTTGTGGGAGTAAAATATTTCAGAGGAAATGTAAGTCCGAACAATATACAGCGTGAGGTTGAGGGCGTGGCATCCGCATGGTTACATCATAAGGGGCGCAATAAGCATCACTACGAATACTGGATTGATTATAAGAAGGAAGCGGAATGTGAACTGGTGGGTATGAAAATGCCGCTGGAGTATGTGCTCGAGATGTTCTGTGACCGTGTAGCAGCCAGCAAGGTATATAACAAAGAGAAGTATACCCCAAAAGATCCGCTTACTTATTACAAACGGGGGGAAGGAAAGTATCTGATGCATCCGGAGACGGTGGAACTGTTGGAGAAATTGCTTTATATGCTAGCGGAGGAAGGGGAAGATGCGACCTTTTCTTACATTCGAAAGTCACTGCTTGGAAAGAGAAGATAATGTTAACATTTTAACCATCTATTTTCAACAAATTTTTACAAAGGAACGATTGCTTTTTAACTTGAAATGGTGTATAGTATAGTCGCGTTAAGGCTTTTTTACGCGGGTGAGGCACAGGAAAGGAGAACAGAAGGATGCGTGAAGAATGGAGAGGTTTTAAATCGGGTGTTTGGGAGAGAGAAATAAACACAAGAGACTTCATTCAGAAGAATTATTTTTCTTACGAAGGAGACGAGTCCTTTCTGGCCGGACCGACAGCTGCTACCAAGGCGCTGTGGGATCAGGTGTTAGAGTTGTCAAAAAAGGAGCTTGAGGCAGGCGGTGTTCTGGATATGGATACCTGTGTGATTTCTACCATTACCTCCCATGGCCCGGGCTATTTAGATAAAAATATGGAAAAGATTGTGGGTTTCCAGACGGACAAGCCGTTTAAGCGTTCTTTGCAGCCTTACGGTGGTATTCGTATGGCGGCAAAGGCGTGCAGCGACAACGGATATGAGTTGGACCCGCAGGTGGAAGAGTTTTTCACCGTGCATCGTAAGACCCATAACGCGGGTGTATTTGATGCTTACACTCCGGAGATGCGCGCTTGTCGTTCCAGTCACATTATTACCGGACTTCCGGATGCTTACGGCAGAGGACGTATTATCGGCGATTACAGACGTGTGGCACTGTACGGAGTGGACCGTTTGATTGAGGATAAAGAAGACCAGAAGAATTCTACCCGTACCATTATGTATTCCGATGTTATCCGCGACCGTGAGGAGCTGTCCGAGCAGATTCGCGCGTTAAAGGATTTGAAGAAGTTAGGTGAGATTTACGGTTTTGATATCGGTCGTCCGGCAAGTAATGTCCAGGAGGCTATCCA
>JAZUBD010000088.1:0-3860 GCA_045638305.1 Lachnospiraceae bacterium | reverse complement strand
GCTGACGCAGTTATTGACATAATAACCGCCGTACAAATTCTTGCCACTTCCGCAATACCGGGATTTTATGAAATGATGTGTGCTATGTAAACAAAATTCACGCATATAGCAAAACGCCTCAGAACCATTACCGATTCTGAGGCATTTGTTATATTAAAAGATGTTCCGCTATGACACTAAGAAGTTTTTCGGTCTCAATCGGTTTTGATAAATATCCGTTAAACCCGGCTTTCAAATACGTTTCTCTGGACCCTTCAATGGCATTTGCCGTAAGTACAATCATCGGTGTATCGGCACAAGGTCCGTCTTTCACAGCCTTTATTTTCTCCATGGCCTCAATGCCATCCATTCCCGGCATCATATGGTCCATGAAAATAATATCAAAGCGCTGTGCGGTTGCCAGTTCTACCGCCTGATATCCGCTGTCTGCCTCCGTTATGTTTAACTGTGTCTTCTTTAACAGACTCTTAAACACCTTACGATTTACCGCACTGTCATCCACAACCAGTGCATGTGCCTCCGGTACTATAATTTCCTCACTATATGTGTGCGATTCCGGCCTACGACTGCTTGTTTCATTTTCATACTCACCCTGCGATTCCTCATCCACAATCTTCTGCCACAAATCAAAAGAGAAAACAGATCCCTTCCCATACTCGCTTTCCACCTTAAGCTCGGAATCCATCAAAGAGAGCATTTTCATGGTAATCGGCATCCCCAATCCGGTTCCTTCGATATTTCTGTTACGTTCCTCCTCTATCCGCTCAAATTCCGAAAACAACTTCTTCCTATCTTCCGGCTTTATTCCGATTCCGGTATCTTCTACTTCAAAACGAAGAATCGCATACTCTCCGATTGCCTGCTCTACTTTCTTTACTAAATTTACCCGAAACCACACTTGGCCACTCGGCGTATACTTCACCGCATTGGTGAGGAGATTCATCAGCACCTGTCTTATCTTTACATCGTCTCCCCATAATTTTGACGGAATATCCTTCGATATATTTACGTGAAAGGAAAGACCTTTGTCTTCGGCTCTGAACTTTATCATATTGGAAATATCATCCACCATGCCGAACACATCATACGAAGCCGATACCACTTCCATCTTACCTGCTTCTATCTTATTCAAGTCAAGTATATCATTAATTATCGTAAGCAATGTACGTCCCGCAGTCTGAATATCCGTTGCGTACTCTTTAATCACACTCTCCGTACTCTCTCTGAGAATCATCTCATCCATTCCTAGAACCGCATTGAGAGGAGTCCGTATCTCATGGGACATTCTCGCAAGGAACTTGCTTTTTGCGTTGTTTGCATCGTCCGCAATCTGCCTTTCCTTCTCCACTTCTTTCAAATGCTGATAATGCTTTGTGGAATCAATCATGACATACATCTTGCTTCCGTCAAAGGATTTATGCATCAGCTTTCTTTCCTCAAAATTGTATACTTTATCCGCAACGGTAATCGGCTCACCGGTTTGAATCGAATTTTCAATTTGCCCGATTACTCTGCCCTCATCCTTTGCAATTTCCGGGAAAACTTCCTGTGCCTTTTTATTATAATATGCCACCCTTCCATTTGCTCCCATCGCAATAACCCCGGCCGAAAGCTCATCAACAATGTACTCCTTTGCCACCGATTCCGTATCCATAAAGTCATTCCGAAAAATAGCAACCAAAACGAGAATTACACACAAAGAAAAGCCCAACTGGTTAAAGTCATAATATCTGCCGATCGGTAACTTGGTCAGAAAACCTACCGCAGCCTCTATCAACAAAGCAATCAAAATGGCTATGTATTGTTTTCTTTTCTGCAGATCCTTTTCTCTTAACAAAGCTTTCATCAACATTACAAAGCATGTCATGATAACAGCGAAAATTATCATGAGCCATACCGTATACCACGAGCCGTACACAAACTCCGCAATTGTCAATCCTTTCTCTTTTACCAAATGGAGATCCTTAACAAACAGCCCTGTTTCCTTTGTGGTCGCTATCACAACATAGGTAACCACCGCCAAGCCACTCTCAAGCATCGGAATTACTACCGGAATCTTAGATTCGAAATAACTGATACAGAAAAACAGAATTGAAACAACCACCCCGATTTTCCCGGCCCAGGACAGCATAAACGCGATAAAATACGCCTCTTCCGTCCCAACAAAAAACATAACCAAAGAACCCACGCTATACAAAAGCAGGGCAATACAATTCACAAACAAATAATAATGCGCCCGCTTTTTCATGTTCTTGAAAATCAGCCACATCTCGATTACTATCAAAAAAAAGGTTATCCACTGGGGAATCATAATTGCCTGCTTCATGTGCATCTGCCTCCGGTAAGGATTTCGATATCCTTCTTATCGTTCATTTCTATTATAACACATATTCTCTGATTTTGATACACAAAAAAGCCAAGTTTCCTTACTATTCGGAACAATCATAAAGACGCCCTATTTCGTCTTTTCTATCTCCTGCAACCTCGTCAGCCATCTATCAATACATCCCTGCTCCAAAAACGAATTAAGCGCTCCACTGCAAAAACGTTCCGCCCGTATAGCACCTAATATCAAAGCCAGTACTCCCTGTCCGCTCATATGACTGATATCCGCTTTCGTCATACTCTCTTCATCCCATTTCAGGCCATTTAACAGCATTATATCCATATATTGATTCAAGTGAAATTCCGGATGTTCTTCTTCAAACTTGTATACTGCCTTTTCAAATTCATCTACCGCATCGTTATATACAAAATAAGGCATCTGATAAGGCTTTTCTACACTTCCGTCACCGCGTTGTTGCTTCGGGTATACTTCACCATATTCTCCTCCCCTAAGACGAGGAATAAAGGAAAGCAACGAACTATAAATACCCTTTGACAACAATCTATCCTCAAGTAGCTTTATATCAAACAGACTCCACTTATCATAATACACATCATCTTTGTCTAAGAAAACACGGATATTCGTATCATTGTGCTGCTGTCCTTTTTGTCCCGGTGTATTGAGCCATTCCTGATGCGATGCTCTTATCGTGTCAGCAACAACCTTACTAGGAACAATATGATACTCCGGTGTCTCTAACTCATTCAACGATACAAAAACATAAAAGATATTATCACCTATAAGATTCTCGTTTTTCTTAGAAAGCGTCCACCTCTTCTGCTTATATCCGGTGGTTTTCACCTGTATTGCAAACTGTTCATGTGTCTCTCTATGAATAGCCAGAATATCAAAATCTTTAACATTAGACATCGGAACCGCAACCGTGAATCCCCTACGCTCCAATTCTCCTGCCACAAAATATTCTCCGGAATTACCTATGTTTACATTTGTTTCATTTGGCATATACATCCCCCTCTTTAGCGCAAATAACCTATCAAGAAACTCAAATCTAACTATTTTCATTATAACACAAATTCACAAAATCTAACATAAAAAATCCCCTCTCAAAACTGTTACGTTTCGAGAGGAGATTTGATGTTTTACTTATTTTTCCTTAACCCTTAGCTAAGCGATTGCTCTACTTGTTATTGATAGCAGCCTGTGCAGCAGCAAGTCTAGCGATCGGCACACGGAACGGAGAACAAGATACATAATCAAGTCCGATCTTGTGGCAGAACTCAACGGAGGTCGGGTCACCACCGTGCTCACCACAGATACCGATGTGAAGCTTCGGATTAACCGGCTTACCGAGCTTAATGGACATTTCCATAAGCTTACCAACACCGGTCTGGTCAAGTCTTGCGAACGGATCGTTCTCGAAGATCTTGCTGTCGTAGTATGCGTCTAAGAACTTACCAGCGTCGTCACGGGAGAAACCGTAGGTCATCTGGGTTAAGTCGTTGGTACCGAAGCA
>JAZUBD010000087.1:0-6536 GCA_045638305.1 Lachnospiraceae bacterium | reverse complement strand
CGTCCCAAGCGGTCTTGATTTCGAAGGTGCCGTTGCCGTAGCCGCGGGTGGTTACCGCGAAACGCTTGATGCCCTTACAGTCAAAGTACTTGAAGCCTGCGGTTGCGCTGTTGCTGATGTTAGCCACATAGCCGATTTCTTCGTCGCCGTCGCGGCCGTCCTGCATGACCTTCGGGAAGCCTTCGCCGCCTACGTAAGCACGCGGCTTGTCGGTGAATAAGTTACAAGCAAGGTAACCTGCGTATTCGCCTTCGCCCGGGAGCGGACCGCCGTTTAAGCCGCAGGAGGTAATCTCAACCTGCGGAATGGAGCCGTCTGCAAGGACCGTAATCTTTTCCGCACAGCCCTGACGGGAATACCAGCCGCCGTTGGTCTGACGGTGATAGAAGATGTACCATTCGCCGTTAATCTCCACGATGCTGCCGTGGTTGTTGGCACCGTAGGCAGCAGGCATATCTGCCGGCTTGTAGGTGTCGATATGTAAATCACAGTTGCTGACGATAACGCCGCCGTAGGTGAACTTATCCGTCGGACACTTTGCGGTAGCGTAGCACAGCTCGTGCATTACCTCAGAGGAATAAATCAGGTAATAAGTATCGCCGATTTTGCGGATAGAGGATGCTTCGAAGAAGGAATGTCCTTCAAAACCGGTACCTTCACAGTACATGCAACCCGGTGCTGCCAGCTTCGGAGCCTCTAAAATCGTAATCATATCGGAATCCAGTACCGATACCAAAGAACCGGTACGGCTCTTGTCGCCTCTGCCGCAGAAACCGGTGTAAAGGTAGGTCTTGCCGCCTTCGGTCAGAACGCCCGGGTCAAACTGCGGCTCATCCCCCGGCTTTTCGCCGAGACGGGTACCGTCTTCATAGTGAACATAGCCGTAGAACTCATACTTACCTGCCGGAGTGTCACAAACCGCAACGGAAACTACCGGGGCGTGGTCGAGACAATAGTACAGATAGTATCTGCCGTCCGGACCTACGGTCACGTCCGGTGCATAGAGACACATCTTACCTTCCGGGTTCAACGGGTCTGAAGTTTTCGGGTAAATCACTCCCTCGTAACGCCAGTTGCCGAGATCATCTACCGGTGCGGACCAGCAGACATAATCGCCCATACAGAATACATAACCGTTGTAATAGTCGTGGGAACCGTACACATAGACACGGCCGTCGAATACATACGGCTCACCGTCCGGAATATATTCCCAGGACGGAAGATACGGATTCAAACCAAGTGCTTTTGCCATAGAAAATACCTCCGTAAAAATTCATAAATTTAAAATCCGGGGATGATTTCAAAACAGAAACAAACCCCATTGATTCTATGATAAAACAATTGATTCTTAAAGTCAATTAGAAAGCTAATCAATGCAAGGATTTTTATATAAAAGGTTATTTTATGGGGTGGGGGAATGCTACTTGACGATGTTACCTTTTGCGGTCTATAATAGGTGAAAAAGCAGACCTATTCATGCATTCTTCGAAAGGAGATTCGTTGCTATGACAACACATAAAAGAAAGATTACCGTAATCGGTCACAAAAACCCGGATACCGACTCGATTTGTTCCGCCATTGCGTATGCGGAGTTAAAGAACAGGTTGACCGATTCCGATTTGTATGTACCGCGCCGGGCAGGAGGGATTAACGCCGAGACCCGATTTGCTTTGAATTATTTTAAGGTTGATGTGCCGGAACTGGTGGAGGATGTGGGTACCCAGGTAAAGGATATCCAGATTCGTGAAATTGACGGTGTGTCGGGGGGCATTTCGTTGAAAAATGCCTATACCCTTATGAAGGAAAAGAATGTGGTAACCTTGCCGATTGTAACGAAGGACGGTTATTTGGAGGGCCTCATTACCATCGGTGATATCGCTACTTCGTATATGGATGTTTATGACAGCAGTATTTTATCGAAGGCAAAGACCTCCTATCGCAATATTGTGGAGACTTTGGACGCAGAACTTTTGGTGGGAGACGAGAATGCGCTTTTTGATGCCGGAAAAGTACTGGTTGCGGCGGCAAATCCTGATTTGATGGAGGATTATATTGCGGAGCACGATCTGGTCATTACCGGAAACCGTTACGAGACGCAGTTATGTGCCATTGAAATGAACGCGGCCTGTATTATTATTTGTGAAGGAGCCAATGTATCTCTGACCATTCGTAAAATGGCGGAGGCCAAGGGATGCACCGTACTGTCTACCCCTCATGATACGTATACGGTGGCACGACTGATTAATCAGAGTATGCCGATTGCGCATTTCATGATTACAGAGAAAATCGACAGCTTCCGAACCACGGATTTTGTAGATGAAATCCGTGAGGTTATGACAAAGAAGCGTACCAGAGACTTCCCGATTTTGGATACGAAGGGGAAGTACCGCGGTATGATTTCCCGCAGAAATTTGCTGGATATGAAGAAAAAACAGGTGATTTTGGTGGACCATAACGAAAAGAGCCAGGCGGCGGAAGGTGTGGAAAATACGGAGATTCTGGAGATTATTGACCATCATCGTCTGGGTACCATGGAGACTATGGCACCGGTGTTCTTCCGAAATCAGCCTCTCGGTTGTACCGCCACCATTATTTATCAGATGTATCAGGAAAACCGGGCGGAGATTTCAAAACAGATTGCCGGGTTGTTGTGTTCCGCCATTTTGTCCGATACCCTGATGTTCCGTTCTCCGACCTGTACCCCGGCAGACCAGGCGGCAGCGGAATATTTGGCGAAAATTGCGGGAATTGATGTGGAATCCTACGCAAACGAAATGTTTTTGGCGGCCAGTGACCTTTGTCATAAATCCGAGGAAGAGATTTTCTTCCAGGATTTCAAGAAGTTCTCCTCCGAGAACGTGACCTTCGGTATCAGCCAGATTATGTCTATGAATGCGGAAGAACTGAAGATGATCGGCGATCGAATCAAGCCGAGCCTTACGCGGTTTCGCGAGAACCAGCAGGTGGATATGGTATTCTTTATGCTGACGGATATTGTAAAGGAATCCACCACTTTGCTGTATGCGGGAGAAGATGTGGAAAGTTTGTTGGAGGTGTCCTATGGTCATGGCGGCGCGGACAACAGCATCGAACTGGCAGGGGTAGTGTCCCGTAAAAAACAGTTGGTGCCGGCGCTGATTCGTGCGGTGGAGCAGATGTAAAATCGGTTCCGTTTTGAATAAAAAGAAAAATGAGCGGAGAACCGGAGGAAAGCAGTGCCGGTGTCGACCGCTCTTTTTTATGGCTGATTCTTTACTATATTAAAATATTGCAGTAAAAAAACGGATTTGCAGAGGTTGAGTAATATTGATTTGGTATAAAAAAACGAATCACATGTTAGGCGGAAGAAAAGAACGAAAGACGTGTCAGACTTGTAAAAACAACCGCATGACAAAATGAACATAAATGAATAATATAAATATTTGCATATTTTGGCTTGCAAGATGTAAAAAAGTGGTGTATAGTAATGTGAATGAAGGAATGTGTATCAGGATTTGCAATGAGGCGTATTGTTGAAAGACAGGAAGCGGGAAGCTTAAAGGAGAGTTGCAGATGAAGCAGAGCAAACAAAGAACAATGGAAATCAACGAAAAGACCTCCATGCTGTTACTGGCGGGACCGATTTTTGTGGAACTGTTGTTAAATATTTTGTTAAATAATGTGGATACCGTAATGCTCAGCCGGTATTCCGAAAACTCGGTAGGCGCGGTGGGAAATGCCAACCAGATGATGTTTTTGTTTATTATTATGTTCAACGTGATTGCCAGTGCGACCGGCGTTGTGGTGGCACAGTATCTGGGAGCAAAAAAGACGGAGAATATGAATCAGATTTATACCCTGTCGGTAGTATTTAACCTTACCTTGGGTGTGGTTTTAAGTGCTGTGGTATTTTTGTTCCGGGACACCTTTTTGCGTGTATTAAAGGTAAGTCCGGCTCAGGTAGAGGATGCCGGTATCTATATGGCCATCGTAGGTGGTTTCCTGTTTTTGCAGGCAGGCTACAATGTAATGGTGCAGATTCTCCGTTGTCATGGATATACCCGAGTGGGAATGTTTATTTCTCTTGCGGTGAATCTGGTAAATATCGTGGGAAACTGGCTGTTTTTGTACGGTCCGTTAAAGTATTTGAATCTGGGTGTTGCAGGTGTTGCAATTTCCACTGTAACGGCCCGTATTCTGGCGCTTTCCGTGGCGATGTTTATTTTCTTCCGATACAAGATCGGCAAGATTTCTCTTCGGACGCTGAATCCGTTCCCGAAACAGATTCTTGTGAAAATGCTGAAAATCGGCGTGCCGTCCGCGGGAGAGAATCTGGCCTATTCCATGTACCAGTTGGTGTTGCTTTCCTTTATTAACCCGATGGGAGAACTGTCGGCGAATGCCAAGGTGTACAGCAATACACTAATGTCCTTCTCTGTTGTGTTTTCCAATGCGCTGGCGCAGGCAACCCAGATTGTAACAGGACATCTGGTTGGTGCGGGTAGAGAGGATGCAGCGGATAAGCGTGTAATGAAGACGCTTATGACCTCCCTGCCGGTGGCCATCGGAATTGCGACGTTAAACTTTTTGCTTTGTCCGTGGACGCTAAAAATCTTTACTCCGAATACGGCTGTGGTGCCGTTGGTACAAAAGGTGCTGGCGGTAGGTATTGTACTGGAAATCGGTCGTACCACAAACCTTGTGGTGATCGGCAGTATGAAGGCGGCCGGTGACGTGTTGTTCCCGGTACTGATGGGACTCTTATGTATGTGGGGATGCGGTGTAACCGTAGGCTATACCTTCGGTGTGGCATTGTCCTTCGGAATCGGCGGCGTGTTTATGGGAACCGCTGCGGACGAATGTATCCGCGGTATTATCATGCTGGTACGTTGGCGTCTCGGAAAATGGAAGGGCAAGGCCATTGTACGGAGAAACGCCTAGTCCTCGTTTGAGCGGGACGACGCGCGTTTTTTACGACGGACACGGTTGATGTGTCGTTCGAAATCGCCGTTATTTAAAAGCTTGGCTAATACATACTGCATGTAGGTTGGTACGGTGCAGGAGTAGAAGCCGAGCTTTTTTTGAAACTCCGGAACCAGGTGCTTCGGCAATACCATGTAGCCGATACGTAAGGAAGGCGAGATGGTTTTGGAGAAGGTATTCATGTAGATGACGTTATCGTCGGAGGTGTGGGAAAACAAGGTTTCCTCCGGCTTTTTCGAGACGGTAAATTCCGATTCGAAGTCGTCCTCGATAATATATCGTTTCCCGTTTGACGCCCAGCGCATATATTCGTGGCGTTTAGAAGCGGATGCGGTGACACCACTTGGGAAGCTGCGGTACGGGGAAATATGCAGGACATCGGCGGTACATGACCGCAGGGCGGTGCTTTTAATGCCGTCGGTGCCCAAAGGAAGCAGTGTGGTATGCACGTCTGCGGCGTGATACACCTGCTGGATTTTTTTGTAGGAGGGAGATTCCAAGGCGTAGGTCTTATCACGGCCCAATAATTCTACAAGCAAGCTGTACAGGTACTCGGACCCGGAACCGATGATAATTTGCTCCGTATCCGCCGTGATGCCGCGACTGCGTAATAAATAACGCCGAATGGCATTTCTAAGTTCGGTACAGCCGGAGTTGGGACTGCGATCCAGAATTCCTTCTTCGTACTCGCTTAACACGCAACGCATTGTTTTTGCAAGGACGGAAAAGGGAAAATCCGGTGTATCGGCGTCGGTGTGGTGGGGAAGTACTTCGGAAACAGGAGCGGTATCTGCGGTGGAGGCTAAGAAAGCGTCCTCGGTACGAAAGCTGACAAAGTAGCCGCTGCGTTCCCTGGTTTCGATATAGCCCTCTTCACACAAAAGCGCATAGGAATGCTCCACCGTAACCGTACTGATGCCGGTTTCCGTGGCAATGAGGCGCTTGGAGGGAAGCTTGGTTCCGTAAGGGTAGATGCCCGCAATAATATCGTCCCGGACCTGTTTATACAACTGAAGATAGGCGGGGGTGGTATCTGTCTTTTGAATGTTATACTTCATCTGGTATTATAAAATTCTCCTTTTCTGACTATTATCATATAACCAAATCTATTATATACTGAGAAAAGAAAAAATGCAAGGAGGACCGGAAATGGTACACAATCAGCAGAAAAAGATTGCGGTAATCAATGATTTTTGCGGATTCGGACGATGCTCTCTGACCGTGTCCCTGCCGATTGTCTCGGCCTTAAAGGTGCAGTGCTGTCCTGTGCCGACATCGGTATTCTCCAATCATACAGCCTACGACAGTTTCTTTTATACGGACTATACCAACAATATGAGTGCGTACATAGACGAGTGGAAAAAGTTGGGACTGACCTTTGATGGGATTTTGACCGGCTTTTTGGGCTCTCCGGAGCAGACAAAGATTGTAAGGCACTTTTTGGAATACTTTAAGAAAGAAGGCACTGTGACGGTGGTGGACCCGGTGATGGGAGATGAGGGAAAGCTTTATTCTACGTATTCTCCGGAACTGGCAAAGCAGATGAAAGAGCTACTGCCCTACGCCGATATTCT
>JAZUBD010000086.1:0-2375 GCA_045638305.1 Lachnospiraceae bacterium | reverse complement strand
GAACGACATGGCTACGATCCGACTTGTTTTTTCATGTAAAGGATACCGGAAGCGGAATCGCGGATATTGAAGCGGCAATGGAACCAATGTATACCACAAAGCCGGAAATGGAGCGATCGGGAATGGGATTTTCTTTTATGGAAGCATTTACGGACGAACTGCTGGTGGAATCCGTGGTGGGAGAGGGTACCGTTGTGAAAATGAAAAAGAGAATCGGATAAGCGGGAGGCGTGGGTTTGGATACAATCGGACTGATTCGTCTTTCGCAGGAGGGAGACAAGCAGGCTAGGGAGCGGCTGATTGCCGAAAATGTAGGCCTTGTATGGAGCATGGTACGAAGATTTTTGGGACGCGGCTGTGAAGCGGAGGATTTGTTCCAAATCGGAACCATCGGATTAATCAAGGCCATTGATAAATTTGATGTCAATTTTGATGTGAAATTCTCCACCTATGCGGTACCGATGATAACGGGAGAAATCAAACGCTTTCTCCGGGATGACGGCATGATTAAGGTTAGCAGAACCTTAAAGGAAAACAATATGAAGCTCCGTGCGGCGGGAGAACGTCTGTCGGCGAGTCTGGGCAGGGATGCGACATTGGAGGAGATTGCCCTTGACACCGGGCTTAGCATGGAAGAAATCGTACTGGCCATGGAAGCTTGTACGGAGGTGGAATCTTTGTCAAAGCCCGTCAATCGTCCGGATGGTTCCGAAAGTACTTTGGGAGAGCGGATTCCGGGAGAAACGGATGCTACGGAGGAGATTGTAAATCATATGGTGATGAAACAGTTGCTTCGGGAACTTAGGGAGGAGGAACGGGAGTTAATCGAATTGCGTTATTTTAAAAATAAAACTCAGACCGAGATTGCCGGGCTTCTCGGTGTCAGTCAGGTACAGGTCAGTCGCATGGAAAAGAAAATTTTGCAAAGAATGCGTTCCCTGCTTGCATAGTTTGTGCAGAAACGGCACATACTTCCGTCAGTAGAAAGAGAGGCGGTGAAACTATATGACAGTAAAACAACGGATCGCATTGGCTATGGTTGCATTGGTCCTTGCGGCGGTGATTGTTCTTTTGGTCTGGGTTGTGAGGAAGCCGGAGGAAGCACCGGATGGGGTGTTGGTATATAAAGAGGCGTATATGAGGATGGCGGACCGACCGTGGCAGGGAGAACACTTATGTCGCAGCAGATAACGATATTTCTTCAATTTGACCAGTGTGTATTGGTGAAACAAAAACAGGTGCGGCTGTCCGATGTGGCTTCGATTTACGGAAATGAGTCGGTGATGCGGCAAAAAATCGGTGACCTTGAATTGCATCGTTTTCCGCGGGAGCAAAAGGAAAAGCAAGTGTTTTCCGTGATGAAGGTCATAGAGCTTATCGGGAAGACTTATCCGGAGGTTGAGGTGACTCCTGTGGGAGAGCTGGATTTTATTGTGGAATACAAGCCGGAGAAACCGCGGAAGTTTGCAAAACTGGCAGAATGGAGTAAGACGGGCTTTGTGGCACTGGCGGTGTTTTTCGGGTCTGCGTTTACGATTGTGACTTTTAATAAGGATGCTGCCGTGGATGAAATATTCCCCATGATTTACCGCTTGACGGAAGGGGCAGAGCGGAGCGGACCGGGAGAGCTGGAAATTGCGTACAGTCTGGGTCTTCCGTTGGGAATAATCCTCTTTTTCAATCATTTTCTGAGAAAGAAAATCGACAGCGACCCGACGCCGCTTCAAGTGCAGATGCGCCAATACGAGAAGGATGTGAATTCCACTATTATCGAGAATGCAACAAGAGAAGGAAAGAAAGCGGATGTCTGACTGGATTCGAACGATGGTGTACTATGGATTGGGGATCTCCTTCGGAGTTGCTGTGGCAGCGGGATTGTTTGCTTTTATTACGACCGTAGGTGTGGTGACACGACTGGCGGCGGGAACAAAAACCGCAAAATATGTGATGCTTTATGAGTCGATTGCGATTGTGGGAGTGACGGCGGCTAATTTGGTGGATCTGTTTCAGTTGCAGTTTGCGGGAGGTGTAATATTCCGAACGCTGTGCGGGTTATTTTGCGGAGTGTTTGTGGGATGTCTGGCAGCGGCATTGGCGGAGGTGGTCAATGTATTTCCGGTAATGACACGTCGGATTAAGCTTACGGTGGGGATGGCCTGGCTGGTACTGGCCTTTGCGCTGGGAAAAGGGTTCGGGGCCTGGTATCATCTGATTATAGGGAATGGGAAGTAGAGGCTTTTTGTAGAGGCGTATGCCCGGAAAAGAGTAGATGGACGTGGATATGGGAAGACGGCGGAAAGGAGCACGGAATGGACGACAAACAAAGAAAGCGTATGATACATGAAGTGGTAAAGGAGACAGATACGCAGAAGGGG
>JAZUBD010000085.1:0-1609 GCA_045638305.1 Lachnospiraceae bacterium | reverse complement strand
CCCTGGAAAAATACATCGTCTACCGGCGATGTAAAACCATGAAAGTATCCGCTCCCGATGGCTTTTTTGTATCCCTCGACGGCGAGGTAAAACAAATCTCCGAGTTTACCGCGGAGATTGTCCCTTCCGCTATCCGCTTTGCGGTACCGGAGAGGAAGTAACGTTTATCCAAAACTTTTCGTAACTTTCTCTTTACAAACCGCATAGAGTGTTGTATGCTTAATGGTGCGGGCGAAGTGAACGCTCACTTTGCCCGCATTATTTATTCTTTTGGGGCAGGTGAAAGTCCTGACCGGTGGTATAGTCCACGAACTCCGAAAGGGAGCCGAACCGGTGAGACCTTTGGTCAATTCCGGTACCGACGGTATAGTCCGGATGGGAAAAAGGAGGATATAACTATGAACAACACCAAAAGTAGCAACTCTCAGTCTATTTCAACCACAGCCAAATTGACCATTACGGCAATGTTTGGTGCCCTGGCAGCACTTCTTATGCTGTTCGAACTCCCTATCTTTTTTACATTACCTTTTATCAAACTGGACTTTTCCGACGTTCCGGTTATTTTAGGTGCGTATATGTTGGGCCCGGTATGGGGCTGTATCATCGGCGGTATTAAAATCGCGCTGAATTTCGTCTTGAACGGCACCATTACCGGCGGTATCGGCGAACTGGCAAACCTGATGTTTACCCTTGCCTATGTGCTTCCGGCCAGCCTGATTTACCGCGTGAAGCGTACCAAGGGCGGCGCTGTGATAAGTCTTATCGTAGCCACTGTGATTGCTTCCGTGATTGCCGTCATCTTGGACTGGTTTGTGGTATTCCCGGTATACATGAAGGCCTTCCATCTCGATATGGAAGCTATCCTCGGTATGGCAACCGGTGCGAACTCCCTGGTAAAGAACGAAGGAACCCTCATGTGGCTTTCCGTATTCCCGGCTAATATGCTGAAATACACCTGCGCCTCCGCGATTACCTTCTTTGTATATTCACCGCTCCGGAAACTGATTAATTCCGTAACGCATAAATAGCAACTGCTTCGGAACCCATTCCTGCGGTATGCTCATAAACTCACATAAAAAGGTGCTGTTGCAACTGCAACAGCACCACTTTCATTCATCTGTTTTCTAAGTTGTTCCAAAACTCCTTCTCTGGTTCCTGTAAATCCAAATATAACATATTATTTTGCAAACATATTCGCCAACTTCGCAAACTCCTGTAAAGTCAGCGCCTCGCCCCGTATGGTCGGGGAATATCCGCACTCCTCCAAGGCCTTGGTTAC
This sequence comes from Lachnospiraceae bacterium, assembly GCA_045638305.1. Lineage (GTDB taxonomy): Bacteria > Bacillota > Clostridia > Lachnospirales > Lachnospiraceae > SIG307. The sequence continues at coordinate 330 of JAZUBD010000085.1, read as the reverse complement.
CTCTTCCTTCGAAAAGGACAGCTCCGGGGAATTGGTGAGACCATTTACCAAGGTCTTTCTGCGCTGGGCAAAGGAAGCACGAATCAGCTTGAACAAAAGCTTCTCGTCCGCCGCCTCTACCGGTGCATTCTCATGTAATGTAAGCCGGATAACCGCGGAACCTACGTTCGGCCGTGGCATAAAGCAGTTCGGCGGTACGTTGGCGGCGATATACGGTTCTGCGTAATACTGCACCGCCAGAGACAGGGCACCGTAATCTTTGCTGCCCGGTCCTGCCTGCATACGGTCCGCTACTTCCTTCTGTACCATGACGGTGATAGAAGCTAACGG
>JAZUBD010000084.1:0-3542 GCA_045638305.1 Lachnospiraceae bacterium | reverse complement strand
TAGGAAGACAAGCAACTATTGCAACTCCTTGGCGCACAGAACGACATGGCTACGATCCGACTTGTGTTTGTGATTCCGATTGAGGCGGAGCTTGACTTAAAGGCAGCGGCCAGAGCGGTGAATGAAAAGGCATTGGAGCTGTTGCCGCTTAAGGAACTGACGACCGTAACCGGTTATATCCGGGGAGGTTGTACCGCCATCGGCATGAAAAAGGCATTTCCGACGGTGATTGATGCTTCTGTGGAAGGATTGCCGCATCTGCATGTCAGCGGAGGAAAGCCGGGCCTGCAGCTTAAGCTTTCCGTAGAGGATTATTTGAAGGCAAGTAAGGCGAAGGTAGCCGATGTAATCGTAAAGTAGGAAAAAAGAACTAAAAAATTAGCGGAGCCCCTAATGGTTCCGTTTTTTTGTGCCGATATAAGAGGCAAGGATATTTATGTCATGGAATAATAGGCATGACAGACCACAAAACAAACGGATTTGGCAAAGAAGATAAGGAGGTCTTTTTATGAACGGAATTCACAGATTCGGAGGTTTTCCGAAAAACGTTAACGAGATTTTAAAGGGTGGTAACCGCGAGGAGCGCCGTGCTATGGGTAAGGCAAAGCATCCGGGAGCACAGGATGCGGCAATGTACGAGATGTCCGATAAGGCAAAGAAGATGGACAAGGATGAACTGAAGGCGTACCAGAAGAATGCCGGTGGTCTTCACTTGGAAGAGAAGAAAAAGGTAGAGGACGAGGTGGAGCTTAGCGAAGCTGCAAAGAATCTTCTGGCCGAGTTAAAGGAGAAGTACGGAGATATCGATTTCTTTGTTGCGGAGTTTTCGACCGACGAGGAAGCGCAGTATTATCATAACCAGTCCACCAAGAAGTACAGCTGTGTCATTGACCCGAAGACTTTGGAGGAGATGGCAGCAGATGAGGCGGTAAAGGAAAAATACGTGGGAATCATCGATACCGCAGATGAAAAGTTTGATCAGGTAAAGGAAGAACTGGGCGAGGATGCGGATGAGATTAAGCGTATGGGCATTACTGTAGATAAAGACGGAGTGGTGACTTACTTCGCAGAGTTGACCAAGCAGACCGTACGGATGCAGGAAGACCTTCGCAACCAGCAGAAGGAGCTTCGTGCAGAGAAGAAAGAACGCGCGGAAAAGGCGGAGAAAAAGAAAGAAGAAAAGGCGGATAAGGCAGATAAAAAGCCGGAACCGGAGAAGGATGCGGAAATGCCGGTGAATCCGAACAAGGTAACCGCAAGTACCATTGAAGAGCTGACAGCTAAGCTGAAGGAGCTTTTAGCGCAGCGTGCCACCGATAAAGCAGAAGATAAGGCGGAAGAAAAGCAGGAAAGACCGCATTTTGATATCACCTTGTAGATTGTGAAAATACAGCGAATAGAAGTCCCGACCAAACGGCCGGGACTTTTTCTATGTGTAGCATTTGATAACAGAGATTTTGTTACAGGAACCATTGACGATATATGGAAAGTAATGCTATAATGTCCTCTGTGGTATTTTTGGCAAGCTATGTGTGAATAGGTTGTCCGGACTGCACGGATGAGAATGAGGGGGCGGAAGAAATGAGCATTCAAGCGGTATTATTCGATTTGGACGGGACGTTACTGCCGATGAACTATGACGGATTTTTGAAGCTGTATTTCGGAAATTTGGCGAAGTGGATGGCAGACTATGGGTACGATCCGGATGAACTGGTGAAGAATATATGGGCCGGGACCAAGGCCATGGTAATGAATGACGGTTCCTGCATGAACGAAACAAAATTCTGGGATATGTTCGCGGAGATTTACGGTGTGAATGTATTACAGGACAAGGTGTTACTGGATGATTTTTACCGTGAGGGCTTTATTAAGGCAAAGGCAGCCTGCGGATTTGATCCGATGGCAAAGGAGACGGTGGCGTTGGTAAAGGAAAAGGGAATGAAGATTGCCCTTGCTACCAATCCGATTTTCCCGATGGTTGCAACCAGACAGCGAATCGACTGGGCAGGTCTTAAAAAAGAGGACTTTGAGCTTTGTACAACCTATGAAAATATCGGATTCAGTAAGCCGAACCCGGCGTATTACACAGAAATCGCAAAGAGACTTTGCGTGGCGCCGGAGGAATGTCTTATGGTAGGAAATGATGTGACGGAGGATATGGCGGCAAGTAAGGCCGGAATGAAGGTGTTCCTGTTGACGGATTGTTTGCTGAACAAGAATGAGGAAGATATTTCCGGATATTCGCAAGGTGGTTTTACAGCGTTACAAGAGTTTATAAAAATGTTATAATGTGGTGCTTGCCAGATGGCAGGCAGATGTGTTAGTATATTACGTGGAGTGAAAACGAATTACAAAGGAGTTCAGATTGCAAACCTGATGTGCAATTTGAGGGGAGGAACAACATGGAAATTTTAGCTTGTATAGTAATCGGTTATTTGATTGGCGCGTTTAGTCCGTCTTATTTGATCGGCCTGATGAGCGGATACGATATCCGCAAGAAGGGTTCCGGTAATGCGGGAGCGTCCAATGTCATTATTTTAAAGGGTAAGGCAGTCGGTGCGTTTTGTGCGATTCTTGATATTGCTAAGGCTTGTCTGGCAGTATGGATTACCGGAAAGATGTTTCCGCATTTTTCTCATGCTTTCCCAATCACAGGTACGTCTTGTATTTTGGGTCATATTTTCCCATTCTATATGAAATTCCGCGGCGGCAAGGGACTGGCCTGTCTCGGTGGTGTGATTTTGATGACGGATGTCAGACTGTTTCTTATCATGCTTTCCATTGAGCTGGTTGTAGTTTTAATCGTAAATTATCTTTGTGTGGTGCCGATGTCTGCTTCTGTGGCATATGCATGTGTCTACGGTGCAATGAATCAGGATATTCTGGCGACAGGGATTTTTATGATAGCTGCAGTGGTGATGTTATTCAAACATATGGATAACTTACAACGTATCAAAAACGGAACGGAAGTGCATTTCAGTTATCTTTGGAATAAGGATAAAGAGATTGAGCGTATCAAAGAAAACGGTGCAACCGAAGGTGAATAAGAGTTTGAGGGCTGTCGCTTAGCGGCAGCCTATTATGTTGGGACGAATTTCAATCGTAGTTCTTGAAAATAAAGAAATGCTCTCCTTTAAAGAGTATTCGCATCTGTGGGCTTCGGATGTAAGTCTTTCTAATTGCTTCGGTATAGGAATGAAAAAGGCATGCAACCGGTCTCAATGCGACCTCCTGTCTTATTGAGACGCTCCCTCGGACGTCCGTGTCCGAGGGTTGCGGTGTATGAATGAAGCAATAAGAAAGTCTAAACATCCTACGCGGAAAAGATGCTCCTACACTTTAAAGGAGAGCATTTCTGTGTTTTTGAAAAAAGCGTTTGAAATTCTGTTCCGTCAAAATCGGCTTCGTAAGCGTACAGCCTCTTTGCTGATAAAATATAAAAAGTTACAGCTTACCACTTGACAAATAGATATACTGTGTATATACTGTGTATATAGACATATACAGTGTGGATTGAAGTGTATAGATACAAGTCGGGATGA
>JAZUBD010000083.1:0-4582 GCA_045638305.1 Lachnospiraceae bacterium | reverse complement strand
TGTACATTATCCGCAAAAGATGTTTAAAGGCACTATGACGATTGAAGGTAAGCCATGGTACAAGGCACTGCCGTCCGGTGAAGATCTAGAAATCTTTCGCGTGTATACTGTCGGAGAATATTCTTTGTGGAGTGAATACACAGACATTTTTGAACCTGAGAAAACCGGAACTGCTGCAGACTATGTAGGAATTGAGATGTCAATTGCATCGGAATAGGAGGGATGAAACAAGGGACTTTGAAAAAGCTTGGACTATTGTGGTCCGGGCTTTTTTGTCTTTGTTTTTGATGTAATGTGTGATATAATGAATGAGCCGGACAATCAATGAAGTGGGAAAACACAGAGCGTTCGTTGAGTTTTGCGACTATTTCGGAGGGGCACAGTATGAGAATTAAATGTGATTATTGCGGCAGCATAATAGAGGAACTGAATGAGGTTTGTCCCAATTGCGGTGCCGCATTGAGTGGAGTAAATCGCTTTGCGGGGGAGCAACCGCGAACCATAGAAGAACTGAAAGCGTGGTACATAGCGAGGAAGCTTCCACCGGAGGAAGTGACCAGATTTTTTATCGGCAAAGATGTTACGGAGCCTCGGGCGTTCGGTATATATAAGGACAGTGCAGGAGACTACATTGTTTATAAAAATAAGGCAGACGGAACGCGGGCCGTTCGTTATCAAGGGACGGATGAGGCATATGCGGTCAATGAACTTTATCAGAAGCTCAAAAGCGAAATTGCCGACAGGAAAGACCGGAGTGCTACGAGACGATATAACGAGAGTACGCAACAAAGCGTTGCCAAAAAGAAGTTAAATAAGCGCGGTATATATGTGGGTGTATACGGTGCCTGTATGTTATCAATTGCATTGACTTTCGCACATTCCCTCAAGGATGACACACCGTCCAGAGGGTATTATCAATATAAAAACGAAACCTATTATCATCAAAATTCTTCCTGGTATTATTATGATGAGGATACCGATGATTGGAGTATGCTGGATGATGGCGACGTGCCTGAGGAAGTATATGCGGATGAAGACGGCGAGTATCTTACTTATAGTCACGAAGGGAAAAGCTTTGAGGACAGCATATGGTATACGGAAGATTCCTATGATGATTACGATGATGATTGGGACACTGACTATGACTGGGATTCCGGAAGCGATTGGGATTCCGGCGGAACGGACTGGGATTCCGACTGGTGATAAAGGAAATTTTAGCTGAAGGAGACAAAGGATGAAAATCATAGAACTGAAATGTTCCGGATGCGGAGCACAGATTACGCCGGATTTGGAGACTGGAATCGGGATATGCGAGTATTGCGGACTGCAGGTTATCTTCGATAATAAGGATGTCCTTAAGAAGATTCTTGCCGGCGTAAGGGAAAGGTCTGTCGGAGATGACGTGGGACAGGGGAAATTGCCCAAGGCTCCGGAACCGAAGTATTTTCCGTGGTGTGACAGCGGCCTTAAGGACCATGTCATGGATTGGAAGGATCCGGCGTTGGAGACAGCAATGCGTGAAGTGACGGGGATTAAAGACCGTGACATCATGCTCAGTGACGTGTACAAATTGACAAGCCTGCAGTTGAACGAAAAGGGCATTGAGAAGGTAGATGCCTTAAACGAATTGGTCAATCTGCAGAGACTTGTGTTGGAAAACAACAGCATTTCCAGCATCGCCGGTTTGACAAAATTGAAAAACCTTACGTTTCTGAATCTGTATAAAAACAATGTGGCGGATATTGGCGGAATTGCGTATATGCCACTCCTTAACAATATTTGTCTGGCGTATAATATGGTTACGGATTTGACGCCTCTTGCGGGCTTAAAGTATATCGAGACTTTGTACGTATTTATGAACCGGGTGACGGATGTTTCACCGTTGGCGAATTTGGTTTCTTTAAAGGATTTGCGCATTGATTTTAACCCGATTCGGGATGTCAGCCCACTCGTCGGGCTACGGTACTTGGAGAGTTTAAATATTCAGCAGACGGATATCGAGAATTTAGGCCCGTTGCTGAAACTGACGAATTTAAAGAATTTGCATCAGTAACGGGGAAAAGGAAACTCTGTTGGAGTAATTACAAATATGGCATGTATTTTGAAAATATTTGAAATACATGTCTTTTTTTGTAACGAATCCCTGTGTGAAAACGTCTGTTAAAGTGAGGAGGTGAGTCGGTGTGAAGGATGCGGATTTTAGTAAGTTGTACGAAAGCCATGCCGAGCAGGTGTACAAATTCCTGTTAGGACTTTGCGGAGATGTACATCAGGCAGAAGATTTGCTTCAGGATACCTTTGTAAAGGCAATACAGAACGTAGACGGCTTTGACAATCGGTGCAAATTTACCACGTGGTTGTACACGATTGCAAAGAATACATATTATGACAGCTTACGTAAGAAAAAGAGGCATTCGGAGGCGGCGTTGACAGAGGATGTGGCTTGGGAACAATCGTTAGAAGCACACATACTGGACGGTGACTCGGCGAAGGAAATTCGTAGGATGATACATCGACTGCCGGAGCCTTATAAGGAAGTCTTTTTGCTGCGATTTTACGGGGAACTGTCCTTTCGGGAAATCGGAGAGACCTTCGGTAAGTCCGAGGTTTGGGGCAGAGTAACCTACCTTCGCGGAAAAGAACTGTTGCGCACGTATTTAAGTGAAAGGGGCTGTTGAGATGAATTGTGAAGTGGCAAAGGATTTAATGACCCTCTATGTGGAGGATATGTGTTCTCAGGAGAGTAAAAACGCCTTGAAAGAGCATGTGAAGGAGTGCCCGGCATGTGCCGAATTTTTACAGAAGGTTAGGAATGAACTGGAAGTCGGGGAGGATGCGGACAGAAAGGATTATACGCAAGAAAACGAGACTTCTTTAAAACCTTTGAAAAAGGTGAAAAAAAGTTTGGTTCGCCGTAAGTTGACTGCTATCATTTTGGGCCTTTTACTGGTTGCGGTTTTGGCGGGAATCGGTTTTTTGAGTTATGGGCAGGTTACCAATCGATATATGAGCTTTTCGGCTATTGCAGACGCTTTTAAGGTGAAAAGCGTATGTGAGAAATTGACCGAAGGGGATACACAGGCGCTTTTAGATGTGATTGCGTTCCGGGTAGAAGATTATTATAGTATGCAATATGACGATTCCATGCCAGAGGTAATGGAGGGGTATAAGAAATCGATTCAAAAATCCATGGACGAGGCGTATGCATACTATTTTGAGGGAAAGGATATTAAGGTTAAAATTGAAGAGATATGGTTGACGCCGTACGATGAAAATCTGGCGGATAACATGGTCTTTACGTCATATCTTGTAGGATTTTACGAAAAGGGGGAGTTGATTTATTCGATGGACTTTGGGAAAATCACTCCGAAAAAATATGCGCTGTATGAAGAAAACGCGGAGGGAAAACCGAATTTTACGGCAAATCTTCGTAACTTTTATGATGTGGTTTTCGAAATTGCGCTCAGGTATTCAACCGTCAGGACATATAATAAGCTGGTAGCGGGAGAAACGGTGAATAGTTACGGTTCTGGTTTTAAGATGGGAATCCGAAAGACGATGGATATTGATGAACAGAAGGAATTTTCGGATGGTCTGGAGCAACGTCTGAAGGTGCTGTACGAATCGGGCTGGTATTTTAAGGATGTGATGTTTGCGGCGGATGAGTTTGATACGGAGAAGAACCGTTGGATTTATAAGGTATGGTTTTTGAGTGAAAATCAGGAAGACGGTACCTTGGCAATGCTGGAACAGCGTTTTACTTATTACAATTCCAATCTGTATGTGATGGAGGAAGAAGAGCCGACGTTAATTGTTCAAACGGGTGAGGTACCGGAGGAGATTGAGACACAGTTGATAAAGTTATTCCGGTAAACGTGCGGTGTGGAGCTTTTTCATCAGTGGTGCTTTGGAAAGGGATTTTTTGGTGATATCATTTGATTTAAATATATGAACTTTCCGGCGTTGTATAAATCTATATATTTATAGTGCTTTTTTGTAAAATCTGTGCTATAATAAAATAAATAGAGCGTGGTTGATAAGATAATTTTGATATAAGTATCGAGTGTTTCCGAGGGAGGAAAGGCAGGTGTCCTATGGTCAAAATAACATCGACGATGATTGTACATAGACCGGAACGGGTATTGTACTATTTGCCGGAAGTAACGGAAGAAGTGAATCAGTGTATCGCGGATGGAGTATGCCCTCCCGGTTTAAAAGAGTACCGGTATGACTTCGGTACCTATGATGATGCCGGGGCTTTCTGTTTGTCGCCTGCATTGCGAGAGAAAGTAGGGACGGACTGGGTAGTGGGACTTGAGTACAGAAAGGATGACTCTGCAGTGAAGTTGCCGGAGCAGCTTCCGTTTGTGGAGCTTCCGGAGTGTAACGTGATTATTCAGGATGTCTCTTATGAGGGACAGCTGACAGAGGCTGTACTGGATGAAATTATCAGTTACGGCAGAACGTATAAAGATGACAACAGTGCAGAGTATCGTTATGTGCAGGATGGTTTGGTAGTCGTATTTACTTCAAAAGAGAAGCTTCGTGTTTTGAAGTCGGATCGTAGCCATGTCGTTCTGTG
>JAZUBD010000082.1:0-2497 GCA_045638305.1 Lachnospiraceae bacterium | reverse complement strand
CGGAAAGATCCGTCACCACCGATGACAACCATTCCATCTATCCCATGCTTTCTGCAAATCTCTGCACCTTTATCCTGACCCTCTTTGGTCATGAACTCCTTACAGCGTGCCGTAAACAGCATCGTACCTCCGCGCTGAATGGTATCTGCTACGGAACGGCTGTTTAAGTCAATAATATCTTCCTCCAAAAGTCCTGCGTATCCTCTGCGGATACCCTTTACCTTTACACCATGAGCCATCGCGGTACGGACCACCGAACGTACTGCTGCATTCATACCGGGAGCATCGCCGCCACTGGTCAATACACCTATTGTTTTTACTTTCTTAGCGTCTTCCATATCTGTCACCTGACTTTCTCACAAGCGGCTTGTCCGCCACCTTAACATTCTCTTGTCCGTATCTTTCATAAAGCTTTCCGAGCAGAGACGCATTCACCGATACATTCCGGCCCTTCGGAAGCTCTTTCCGGACATTTTCTTTCTCACAGTATATCACAATACTGTCATTGCCGTCAAAACCTGCCAGTTCATTCAGCAGTGTTGCTTCTTCCGCAAAATAGCTTTCCTTGTCCGCAAACTTTATATACAACACACGCGGAACATCCTCAAAACGGATTACATCCTGACAAATCAGCTTTGCATCTTTCTCTTCCTCTGCCGTCACACGACCGGTAACCAGAATACGCTGGTCAGGTTCAAGTGAGCTACGGAAGCGTTCGTAATCCTTCGGGAAAACCAATATTTCCAATTGTCCCATCATATCTTCAATCGTAACAAATGCCATAACGGAGTTCGTTCTGGTCGTCTTCGTCGTCTTATCTACCACAATGCCGCCGACTGTATGCACCGCTCCGTCCTTTACCTTAGCCAGGCCGCTTTCCTCATCCAATACAAAGTCCGTCGTCACGGCATCAGTATTTTTCTCAAGAATTCCACGGTAGGTCTCGAGAGGATGACCACTGATATATACACCAAGAACTTCTTTCTCAAATGCCAACAGTTGCTCTTCTTCGTATTCACCAACCGGCGGCATCTGCACTGCATACTCCTGCTTCTCCTCACTGTCCATCAGGTCAAAGAAACTCATCTGTCCTGTCGTTGCCACTTTCCGCTCTCTTGCCACTTCATCCAGCACGCCCGCATAGATAGTCATCTGCTGTTTTCTTGTTCCCGGAAGTGATGAAAACGCACCCGCCTTAATAAAATTCTCAACCGTACGCTTATTTACTTCCTTCGCAGACAGACGCTCACAGAAGTCCTTCAGACTCAGATAAGGTCCGTTTTCGGAACGTTCTTCTGTCATGGCGTCAATCACCGGTCTTCCGATGCTCCGGATGGCAGCGAGCGCATAACGGATATTGTTACCGTCTGTTGTAAAGGAACGCTCACCGACATTGATATCCGGCGGAAGTATCTCAATTCCCATCTTGCGGCATACATAAATGTACTCCGAAACTTTTCCGGAATTGTCCATGATGGAGGTAAGAAGCGCCGCCATAAACTCCACCGGATAATAATGCTTCAGATATGCCGTCTGATAGGTCAGTACCGCATATGCTGCCGCATGGGCTTTATTAAATGCATATTTCGCAAAATCCGTCATTTCATCATATATCTTATTGGCAACGGCTTCGGAGATTCCTTTTGCCTGACAGCCCGGAACGCTCTCCTGCGGATTGCCGTAAACAAAGTTCTGACGTTCTCTTGCCATTACATCCGCTTTCTTCTTAGCCATGGCACGGCGTACAAGGTCACTTCGCCCGAAGCTGTACCCCGCCAGTTCACGCACAATCTGCATAACCTGCTCCTGATATACAATACAGCCGTAAGTCGGACTCAGGATAGGTTCGAGTTCAGGACAATCATAGACAATGCCGGCACGTTCATTCTTACCTTTCACGTACTGCGGAATAAAGTCCATAGGACCCGGCCGGTAAAGGGAAATGCCTGCGATTACATCTTCGATACTCTCAGGTTTTAACTCCTTCATAAAGCTCTTCATACCGGCACTTTCGAGCTGGAACACACCATCCGTTTTCCCGGAGCTGATTAACTCATAGACCGCATTGTCTTCCAGATCAATTTCATCAATATCCAGTTCTTTAAAACTACCGTTTTTGCATTCCGTGCGCAGACGCTTATTCACAAGCTTTACCGCATCCTGGACAACAGTAAGCGTTCTGAGTCCCAAAAAGTCCATCTTCAAAAGACCCAGTTCCTCCAGTGTTGTCATGGTGAACTGTGTCGTAATCGCTTCGTCAGCACCGCGTGAAAGCGGTACGTATTCATCTACCGGCGCGTTACTGATAACAACACCCGCCGCATGAATGGAACTGTGGCGCGGCAGACCTTCCAGACGCTTTGCCATATCAATCAGATGCTGAGTCTCCGTATCCTCGGCATAAGCGGTCTTCAATTCCGGATTCATCGTAAGCGCCTTGTCAATTGTGATATTCAGTTCGGTCGGTACCATCTTCGCAATAGCATCCACCTTGGAG
>JAZUBD010000081.1:0-4605 GCA_045638305.1 Lachnospiraceae bacterium | reverse complement strand
GAACACCGCATATCTGGGCAGGGGAGATTATCCGACCATTGATGAATTAATCGAGATGTTAGATGAGACCGAGTTAAATGCCATGGTGATTGATATTAAGGATGACGTGGGAAGTATTTTATTTGACGCCCAACATCCTCTTGTAAACGAAATCGGTTCGGAGACCTTGTATATCCGAGATTTGCCGGCCTTTGTGGCAAAGCTGAAGGAGCATGATATTTATTGTATCGCACGTATCGTATGCTTTAAGGATCAGGTGGCAACGATGAAGAATCCGGAGCTGGCGGTGCGGAATCATGACGGTTCCATTTATGTGGATAAAGAGGGCGAGCGATGGCTGAATCCGTACAGCGAGAAGGCCTGGGAGTATATTGTCGAGGTTGCGAAAGAGGCTGCGGAGGCAGGCTTTGACGAGATTAATTTCGACTATTTGCGTACTTCTGCGTCCGGGTCCTTTACTCAGGCGGATTTTGGAGGCTTGAACGAGGGAAAGACGAAGATTGATGCCATTACCGGATTTGTAAAGTATGCCTGTCAGGAATTAAAGCCGATGGGTGTGTTTGTCAGCGGTGATGTATTTGGTACGATTATTAACAGCAAGGCGGACGGCGAAAGCATCGGCCAGAGTTATGTGGAATTAAGCCGCTATCTGGATTATATTTGTCCGATGGTATACCCGTCCCATTACAGCTTCGGATATGCCGGACTAAAGTATCCGGACACGAAGCCGTTCCAGTTGCTTTTGACGGAGTTAAAGTCTTCCGTAAAGAAGCTTTCCGTAATTCCGGAGGGGCAACATTGTGCCGAGGTACGTCCTTGGTTACAGGACTTTACGGCAAGCTATCTGGGAGCGGGACGGTATGCTACTTACGGCCCGCAGGAGATTCGTGCCCAGATATCCGCAACCTATTCCGCCGGTTATGACGAGTGGCTTCTTTGGAATGCGGCCATGTTCTTTACCGAGGAGGGAATGTTGCGGGATAAGGATCAACTGGAAGCAGAGTTAAGAGAAGAAACAAAATCGAAAGAATAAAATAGAAATTTTTCATATAAACGGAACCGACAGCAACCATGTCTCGTCTAATCAGTAGAGAGGGTATTATAGTTTTTTATAACGGCTCACTTTAATCGGTTAGAGCACAGAAGTGTATTGTGCGGAGAGGAGATATTATGAAAAAGAAAAAATGGTTGGTGATCGGTGTGATCAGTGCACTGCTTCTTAGCGGCTGCGGTGCGGCAAAAGCAACGGATATGATGGCGGAGTCCACAAACGGTGGCGGTTTCTTTATGGCGGACACGGCGGATGGGGATTACTACTATTCCAAATCCGAAGCACCGGTGTTGGATGGTATGACTTCTTCTACATCGCGAGGAGAGTACGGAAACGGAATCGGCATGACAGACGGTGCAGGAGAAACGAAATTGTATAATTCGGAAAGTGAAAAGCTGATTCGTACCGTTACCATGCAGTTACAGACAAAGGAATTCGACACACTCATTTCTTATTTGAACGGGAAAGTGGCTGAGTTCGGAGGCTACATACAGAGCTCTCAGATTTTCGGCAACGGAATGGACAGCTACGGATATCGTTCGGCGTCCATGACCCTTCGGATTCCGCAGAGTAAGCTGGATTTGTTTGTGTCCGGTGTCAGCGAGACCGCAACGGTGGTCAAAAAGTCCGAAAATGCGGAGAATATTACACTCAGATATGCGGATACCGAAGCAAGACTGAAGTCTTTGCAAATTGAGCAGGAGAGATTTTTAGCATTATTGGAAAAGGCGGATACGGTAGAAAATATTCTTGTATTGGAGCAGCATTTAACGGAGCTTCGCTACGAAATAGAGTCCTATGCGTCCACCTTAAAGCTCTATGATAATAAAGTGAATTATTCCACAGTAACGATTGATGTGTCTGAGGTGAAGCGGATTGTGCCGGTGGAGCAGGACCCGACCCTTTGGTCCAGAATGAAGGATGGTTTTGCGGATACCTGGTATGAGATTAAGGAAGGTCTGGCAAACTTTGCGGTATGGTTGGTAACCAATTTCCTGTATCTCATCATCTGGGCAGTCATTATCGTGGCAGTGGTTGTGGTAGTAAAAAAGACTGTCAAGGCCGGAAAGGTAAAGCGTGCTGCGATAAAAACGGATTTACTGATGCGGCCGGATGAGGAGCAACATGACGGAATGGATACTGAAGAATAAAAAAGCAGATGTAGAACGACTGGAACAGGAGTTAGGTCTTTCGAAGGCGGTTTGCCGGGTGCTGGCAAACAGAGGGATTACGGAAGTGCCGCAAGCTCTTTGCTATCTGCACCCGCAGGAAGTAGGGCTTACGGAAGCTTCCTTATTGAAGAATGCGGATGAGGCGGCAGAATTGCTGTTACGGTATATCCGGGCAAAGAAGCACATCCGTATCATCGGAGACTATGATGTGGACGGTGTGATGGCAACGTTTCTTCTATATAAAGTACTTCATGTTCTGGGAGCATTTGCGGATTACCGGATACCGGACCGGATAGCGGACGGATACGGCATGAATATGCGGATGATAGAGGAAGCAGAGCAGGATAACATTGCTCTGCTTCTTACCTGTGATAACGGAATTGCGGCGGCAGAGCCCATTGCCCGGGCGAAGGAGCTGGGCATCACCGTGGTGGTGACCGATCATCATGAAATTCCCTGCAGGAAGGAAGGCGATACGGTTTGCTACGAACTTCCGCCGGCGGATGTGATTGTGAATCCGAAGCAACCGGGGGAAACCTATCCGCAAACAGGAATTTGCGGGGCAATGGTGGCCTATAAGGTGATTTGTCTCCTATTGCAAAAGGCAGACGACCTGGTGACAAAGGAGCAACGGGAGTACTTGCTCCGGGAGCTTTTGGTGCCGGTGGCCTTTGCTACGGTGTGTGATGTGATGGAACTGACGGGCGAGAACCGTGTGGCGGTAGCACAAGGTTTACGTCAGGCAAAGAATTGCGACAATGCGGGAATCCTAGCGTTGATAGCTGCTTATGACTTGGAGGATAAGGAGCTGACGGCGTACCATGCGGGCTTTTTGCTGGGACCGTGTTTTAACGCGGCAGGAAGACTGGATACCGCATTGCTGGGGCTGGAGTTACTACTTTGCGGGAATAAAGCGGAGGCGGAAAGCCGAGCGGTTCATCTGAAGGAACTGAACGATATTCGGAAAGAAATGACATTGACAGCCACGAGACAGGCGGTAGAGCTTGCGGAAGAAAAGATAGCCCGGGGAGACGTACAGGTGCTGGTACTCTATTTGCCGGAGTGCCACGAAAGTCTGGCAGGAATTGTGGCAGGACGGATCAGAGAAAAGTTTTATCTGCCGACACTGGTTCTTACAAAAGGAGAAACTTGCGTAAAGGGATCCGGCCGTTCTATCGAAGGTTACTCCATGTTTGAAAAATTGTCGGAGCAGAAAGATTTGTTCCTGGCCTTCGGCGGCCATCCTATGGCGGCGGGACTTTCTTTGCCGGAGGAACATGTGAGTCTGTTGGAAGAACGGTTAAATGCGGCAGCGGGGCTGACTGCAGAAGAGTTAATACCGAAGCTCTATCTGGATGCGGTGCTTCCGTTCGGGGCGATTTCGGAAGGACTCATGGAGGAATTGGCACAGTTAGAGCCTTTCGGCAACGGAAATCCGAAACCGGTGTTTGCGGCAAGCGGAGTGTACGTAAAGGGAATGCGGCGTATCGGAAAGGACGGAAGCTCCTTGAGACTGCAGATGACGGATACGGCGGGAACATCTCTGACCGGACTGTATTTTCAGGATGCGGACGGATTTGAAGCATATCTTACGGAAGCGTTCGGAGCAGCGGAAGTGCAGGAATTGTACCGTGGCAGAGGAGAAGTACGACTGACACTTGCTTTTTCCCCATCGGTGGATGAATTCCAGGGAGAAAAGTATCCACAGATTATTATCAGTAATTACAAGAAGTATACCGTGTGATGAAACAGCGGAAAAACACTCTGAGATCAGGAGCAGTAAAACAAGGATTTCAGGGTGTTTTTTTACTTCTAATTTTACGAAAAAGTGCTTGACAAGATTTCCCGATACAGATATAATATAGATTGCGCGTGCTAAACGCGGCTATTTTTGCGTGCAAACGCAAAGGAATATGCAGATTTTAAGTCTGCCAGGCAGCCACATAGTTTTTTTCTTAAAATTATAGGAGGTGAAAAATTAATGCCTACATTTAATCAGTTAGTTAGAAAAGGCAGAAAGTCCTTAGAGAAGAAGTCTACTGCTCCGGCATTACAGAAGGGATTCAACTCTTTACACAAGAAGAGTACGGAAACTTCCTCCCCGCAGAAGCGTGGTGTATGTACCGCAGTAAGAACAACGACCCCGAAGAAGCCGAACTCTGCATTAAGAAAGATTGCCAGAGTACGTCTTTCCAACGGAATCGAAGTAACCAGCTATATCCCGGGTGAAGGTCACAACCTTCAGGAGCACAGCGTAGTGCTTATCCGTGGTGGCCGTGTAAAGGACCTTCCGGGTACCAGATATCATATCATCAGAGGTACCTTGGATACCGCAGGTGTTGCTAAGAGACGCCAGGCTCGTTCTAAGTACGGTGCAAAGAG
>JAZUBD010000080.1:0-5207 GCA_045638305.1 Lachnospiraceae bacterium | reverse complement strand
GAACGGCTGGCAAAGCCGGCACTAACGGTACAGGGGCTTGAGAAGTCCTTTTTCCGCTTGGGGAGAGGGAAGTTTGCCGTAAAGGATATTTCCTTTACCTTGGAGCGGGGCTATATGCTGGGACTTATCGGCAGAAACGGTGCCGGAAAGTCCACGTTGCTTCGTTTGATTTTACAGAGTTTATCGAGAAAGCGGGGAACCCTTCAGATTGCCGGATATGATGTGGCTACTCATGCTACGGAGGCTAAGAAGCTGGTCGGTTATGTGGGAGAAGATTTTCATTTTCTGACCAAGGAGACGTTACGGGAAAACGGCAGACTGCTTGGAATGTTCTATCCGGAGTTTGATATGGACCGGTATTTGGAGCTCCTTAGTCGTTTTGAACTGGGGGCGGATAAGCTTGCGGGACAATTATCAAAGGGTGAAAACACAAAGGCGCAGTTGGCCTTTGCGCTGGCCCATAAGCCGGAGTTGTTGCTTCTGGACGAGCCGACAGGAGGACTTGATCCGGTGGTACGTCGGGAGTTTTTGTATGTATTACAGTCGGAGCTTATGGATGAGCGTATGAGTATTATTTTCTCCACCCATATTACGGAGGATTTGGACAAGGTGGCGGACTATGTTGCCATGATGGAAAAGGGGCAGCTGCTGTTTTATGAGACAAAGGATGAGCTTTTGGAGCGTCTGACGAGGGAAAACGGAGAACGTTTGACCTTAAAACAGTTGATGGTAAAGCTTTGCAGGGAGGGGGAGAAGAAATGAACCGGTATATAAAAGCAGAGTTTGAACTGTTTAAAAGGCAAACGTGGAATCTGATCGGCGGAGGTTGCCTGTTGTTTGTGTTTGCGCTTTTGCTCCTGCTTTCCGGAGTGGGAAGCGGTATGTATTGTGTTTACATTACGCTTGTCGGTTATGTGGCGTATTTGTTTTTTAATCTTGCTTTTTTTCTCAGCCCGGCCAGTCACTGGATCAACCGGAAAAAGGTGATTATTACATCGGAGCAGATGGTGCTCTCCTTGGGAGAAAGTAAACGGACTTATGTGAAAAATAAACTATTTTTCTGTATGGTACAATATCTTTTGACCGTTTTGTTGATTGCGGTGATGCAGATACCGGCGGCCTTGATTGCGGGAGATGCGTATTCCGTATGGGGATTTTACCTGGAGATTTTGGTGTTTACCGCATTGGTATTTATGAGCTTTTTTGTATTGTTTGTTGTGCCGTCCGGAGCGTTTTTAATTGCGATTCCGGGGTGGACCGGCTTTTGCGGCGGCTTTGTGGGCAGCTATTTCGGGATGATGTCGGCACTGTCCAAAGAGGAGGCCTTTGACAGCTTTTTTTGGAAAGCAATAGTTGGAATTATCGTGGGAGTGCTTTCGGTGGGATATCGCTATCTTCGTACCATAGTCGAAGAACGGGGCGGACTGCGGGTAAGAAAGCCGGTAGCCGGAGAGGAGTAATTGTTATGCGAGTATTGGTCAGTGCCTGCCTGCTTGGAGTGAATTGCCGTTACAACGGAGTGCCGAAAGAGGATGTGGCGGTAAAGGCGCTTCTTGCCGGAGAGGACATCACCTTAATTCCGGTGTGTCCGGAACAGATAGGCGGTCTGCCTACGCCACGGACACCGTCGGAGCGAAAGGGAGACGGTGTGGTTTCTTCGGAGGGAGAAGACCGCACAGAAGCGTTTACACGAGGAGCGGAAGAGGCGCTGCGACTGGCGAAGTTGTACGGATGTAAGGCGGCGCTTTTAAAGGAACGTTCTCCTTCTTGCGGAAACAAAGAGGTCTATGACGGAAGCTTTACAGGGACTTTGGTGTCGGGAGAAGGCGTAACAGCAGAAGTGTTGCGGAAGAACGGCATGAAGGTGTTCGGAGAGAGCGAGATGGAATCGTTTTTAGAGTATGTAAGGAGGAGTTAAGATGGAGTGTCCGTATTGTAAACAAGAGATGAAGAAAGGCTGTTTAAAAGGAGACGGAAGACAGAAGGTTCGTTGGCAGGAAGAAGGAAAGAAAAACAGCCTTGGGGATAAGTTTTCTGGAGCCGGATTGCCGGAGGCGGCGAAATATTCTTTGGGAGCTTTTCAGCTTCCGGGAGAGTATTGTAAAAACTGTAAGAAACTGATTATTGAGACCGGGATAACGGAGTAAAAGAAACGGAGGAGAAGAAGAATGAAGAAGAGCAAGGTATTGATTGTGTGGAGTATCTGCCTTATGGTGATTGCAGTGTGTACATTGGTGCTTTCTATTTCAAATATTATGGGGGCTTCCATACCGGATGTGCTTATACGGGTATTGGGAATTATTGATGGGATTGCATGTCCGATTCTTATCGTTGCAACCGTCAGGATGTATAATAAAGAGAGAGAACAAAAGAAGGAAGAATAATTGTAAGAGAAAAGTAAGACCGCTACCTGTATGATTACAAGAGTAGCGGTCTTTTTGCATAAATGAACTATGTTATAATTTGCGAAAGCGATATGTACTTTTTATTTCAAAATCAAACTCTGTACCACAAACAGTACAGCCATAAAGCCGAAGTTGATTGCGGTGAACATAAGAATATATTTCTTGGTCTGCTCCGGGTTGTGCTTCTTGTACTCGGAGAAGGTGATGAGACTTGCCAGGGAAGCAATGAGGGTTCCCAGTCCGCCGATGTTGACCGCCGGAAGCAGGCTTGCATAGTCTGTGGTAAAGTGGGACAGAAGCACCGCACTCGGGACGTTACTGATGCACTGGCAGGACAGGATACCGAAGAGCAAGGTGTTCATCGGCAACAGTTCTCCGAAAAAGTTGCTCACTGCCGGGATGCGTGCCAGGTTTCCGCTGAAGACGAAAAAGGCACAGAAGGTGGCAAGGAGCGGGTAGTTTACTTCCTTAACGGACTTCCGATCCATAAACAACAGAATAATCGTGATTACCAAAGTGCCCCAGTGGTACGGAATGACACGGAACACAATCAAAATACTGGCGATAAACAAAACGGAGTAAATCACGGTTCTTCCTGCCGGAAGGTGATAGTCTTCGTCTTTTTTTAAGGTCAGCGGCGTCGGCTTTACAAACAGGCAGATGCCGATAATGAGTAAGGTTGCGGTCAAAAAGGATGGCAACATAATCTGTACGAACTCTGCCGTTCCGATATTGAAATAGGAGTACAGGTAGAGATTCTGCGGATTGCCGAAGGGGGTTACCATACCTCCTAGGTTTGCCGCGATATTTTGCATGATAAAGGTAAAAGCCATGGCCTTTTTGTTGTCGGTACTGTTCAGTACAAAAAAGCCCAATGGTAAAAAGGTAAGCAGCGCCATGTCGTTTGCCAGTAACATGGAACCGAAAAAGGTAATCATTACAAGGCCAAGAGTGGCATTTCGCAGAGTGTGTAGCTTGATGACAATGGTTTTACTGATGACCTCAAACAGATGGATGTGGGAAAAGGCCGCAACCACTGCAAGGGTACAAAACAGCGTAGCCAGAGTGCGTAAGTCAAAGTAGCCAAGGTACGCCGCATCCGGCGGAACGAGGACGCAGGTGATTACCATAGCCACCAGAGCAATGCAAAGCACCGCCTGCTTTTTTACAAAGACAGTAGCCGGCGCAAATAAGTGCTCGTTTAAAAGCTCCCAAAGGGAGTGCTGATTTCTATGTAGGGTAGGTCTGGTATGCAGAGAAGCGGTTCTCATAAAAATCCCTCACATTAGTTCTGAATATGATGTACGGTTACAATAGTGTATGTGTAAAAGGCACACACAAATTCGATTGTAGCAGAATTTCTGAAAAATGCAAGCAGAATATGAGGAAATGAAGAAAAAATATTGCGAGGTAAAGGCAAGAGAAAGGATGTACTGCTTGAACAACGGTAGATAGTATGATAGGATATAAGAGGAGGTATTGTTTTTGCCCGAAGGGAGGGACGTATGCGGTATATCTATGTAGCGTTGCTGTTGTTTTTATTTGCCGGTCTGTTTTGCGGCTGTAAAGAGTATTCGCCCCAGTTGACAGAGAAAGAGGCGATTCAAGTGACGTTGACATACGGACAGAAGTTTTTTGTGGAAGAATTTGTGGAATGGCAAGAGTGGCCGGTCCGTACGGCGGAGTTTCGTACGGTGGAAGTGGAGAATGCATTCGATAAGCAATATGATACCAAAGAGGATATCTGGCATGTCATAATCGGAGCGGAAGATGATTCCCGGTCGGTACATTTTGTGGTGACGGACGATGGGAAGAAAGTAATCGGCGGCTGGGATAGTTTAGAAGCAGTACCGGTGTACGGGAAAAATACAGATAGACAGGGGATTATCTCTGTTGAGGATGCGATGCTCCGGGCAATTGTACTCCGAAATGTAGTTGGGGTGGAGAATGGGCCGTGGAGACACGTTGAGGTGTATCTGAGTCGTTTTAGTGAGTCGGATAAATACAGTATAACGAGATATCGTCCATGGTATACGAAATTGATGGTCCCGGTAGGAGATGAGGTTTGGAAGATCAGCTTTTGTAATCATGCAGAAGACAAAAACGAGGCGTACTATGGGTCGTTCTATGATTGTACAGTATCACTAAGAGCATCTAACGGTAAGGTGTATAAGCTCGTTTATAGTTGGATGATATAGGTGGTTGTTTTCACAGAGTATATTTAATGTTAGGAACTTAAAAAGAAGGAAGTTCACCTGTGGGTGGACTTCCTTCTTTCTCTTTTAAATAATGCTTACTCCTCAAAATCCGCATCGGAAGCATCCTCCGGGATGTAGTCGTCCTCTAACAGCTCGTACTCATCCTCGAATTCACCATCCTCTACGTAAACCGGATTCAGGTAACGGTATACGGCGTATGCAATCAGGGCAATAGCAGCTACTGCGCCGATGATAGCGAATACATAAAGTGCGGTATTCTTCTTTTCGAACTCTTCTTCTTCCTTCTTTAAGCGAAGTAACTCAGCAAGCTTATCGTTGCTGGAAACCAAATCTTCTAACTTTTTCATGATGTTGTTCATAGCAGGTCCATCCTTTCCTATTGTGAAAATAATATACGTTTAATCTTCCTATTTAGTTAGAGTATACCATAGTGTGACATAAATTACTAGAAAAATTTTCTAAAACTAACACTTTTTTAGGTTAGCGAAGGACGCCAGCAGTTTTTTCACACCGTAGGTGTCAAAGAGTACCGTGACCTCGTAGTCTCTGCCAAGTCGGATCGTAGCCATGTCGTTCTGTGAGC
>JAZUBD010000079.1:0-5815 GCA_045638305.1 Lachnospiraceae bacterium | reverse complement strand
CAGTCGAAATCGCCTCCTAGTGGTTCTAAGTCTCAAGGTCGCTCCCGAGAGACGTTTAGAACCGATTGGAGGAAGTTTGACGGAGCGTTGCGCTCAGCAAAAAGGAGATAATATACAAGCTCCCAGCGGTATTAGAAAACTCCACTCACTTGTAAGAACCGGAAACCCGCGTATAACAAAACCGCCGCACATTGTGCGGCGGTCCAAAAAGCTTATTCGGTTACTTCATCAAAGCCTGCATATTCTTTCATCAGAAGTGCTGCATAATATGCGTACTTCGGACGATACTCCGTATCAAATAACGTCGGATTGTATTCCTTTCTCCAGGAAAGCTTATCGGTAAAGCCCCAATAGGTCAAGGCATTCATCTCTACCTTACCTGCCTGAGCTCTTTCTACAAGACCACTGACCAAATTATAGAGGAACTGTCCCTGCACCTTGAAATTCTCATCGGTCGGCTTAAGCGGATGCTCCCATCTTCCGAGATGTACATCAAGCTCGGTTAAGGTCACCTTAAGTCCGGTAGAACCGATTTTTTCAACGGTAGCAAAATACTGGTCCAAATCATCCTCGGTATAAACATGGGCCTGGAAACCCACACCGTCAATCAAGTAATTACCGTCTTCGTCTACCAGCGTATTAACAAAGTTATACAAGGTTTCACCCTTTAAATGCTCATTGTAATCGTTGTAGAACAAATCGATATGCTCCGGTGCATACTTATCCGCATAATAGAATGCATACCATAAGTACTCTTCTCCGATGGTGGTATACCAGTTTGCCCACCATTTACGTAACGTACCGTCTTCCATCCATGCCTCGTTTACTACGTCATAGGCATAGAACATATCGCTGTATCCCTGCTCTTCCAACAGTTCAAATACCTGACGGATGTAACTTTCCATACGCTCTAACATAACTTCCTTACTTGCCATGGAACCGGACTCATCAAAGTTTTCATAGAAAATCCAGTTCGGAGTCTGGCTGTGCCATACAAGCGTATGTCCGCGTACTGCCATTCCGTTTTCCTTACACCAGTCTAAGAGCTTAATCGTATCCTCGGAAAATTCAACCACTAACTCTCCGGTAGCAATACTCTTCTCTTTATTGAACACATAATCCGGCTTCAGCTCATTTTCAAAGGTAATACTGTTGAAGTTCTTTTTTATAATCTCCTGGCACTTGGTATCGTATAACATATACGCAGACATACAAGTACCCGCTTTCATGCCATACTCAGCCATTACATCCTTAATGGTCTCTTCTACTTCCGGTGCCTGCGTCGGCTTCGGGGTTGCCGTCGGTCTCGGGGTCGCGGTCGGCTTCGGAGTCGCCGTCGGTTCCGGGGTCGCAGTCGGCTCCGGAGTCATTGTCGGTGCCACCGTCGCGGTCGGTGCCGTTGTAGGTGCAGCACCGGTGTCTTTTGTACCGCAGGCAGACATCGCAAACACCAACACAGCTGCAAGAACACCTAATTTCCATTTTCTCATATTACTCTCTTCTCCTTATACAAACGGGCTTATTCGGTTACTTCATCAAAGCCTGCATATTCTTTCATCAGAAGTGCTGCACCGTATGCGTACTTCGGATTCCACTTTCTGTCCAGTAACATCGGATTGTACTCCTGTCTCCAGGAAAGCTCATCCGCAAAGCCCCAGAAGGTCAATGCGTCCATCTTTACGGAACCGGCCTGTACACGCTCCATAATACCGCTAATCAGGTTGTAGTAGAACTGACCCTGAATCTTCTTATTCTGGTCGGTTGCATATCCGATATCATTGTACTTACCAAGACAAACATCAAGCTCCGTTAAATTAATCTTAAGACCCAAGGTTGCAATCTTATCCATATGCGCAAAGTACAAATCCATATCATCCTTAGTGTAAAGATGCGCCTGGAAGCCGACACCGTCAATCAGGTAGTTTCCGTCCTCATCCTTTAAGGTCTGGAAGAAGTTGTAAAGAGCTTCGGTCTTAAACTGCTCATTGAAATCGTTATAGTACAAATCAATATGTTCCGGAGCATACTTATCTGCCAGATAGAACGCCTGCCATAAGTAATCCTCGCCGATGGTAGTAAGCCAGTTACTCGGACGCATGGTTCCGTCATCTAACCAAGCCTCGTTTACCACATCGTAAGCATAAAACATATCGGAATAGCCCTTCTGCTCTAACAGCTCAAACACCTGCTTCATGTAGCTTTCCATACGGGCAAGCATTACCTCTCTGCCTACCAGGTTCCCGCTGGTATCGAAGTTATCATAGAAAATCCACTGCGGAGTCTGACTATGCCAAATCAAAGTATGACCACGCACTGCCATATTGTTGTCCTGACACCACTTTAACATCTTCTCGGTGGCCGGACTGAACTTAACTACCAAGTCTCCCGCAGCCTGGCTTGCAGCCTGATCCAGAATGTAATCCGGCTTAAGCTCATTCTCAAAGGTAATACTGTTAAAGTTCTTTTTAATGAACTCCTGACATCTTGCATCATTCGACATAAACTCGGACATACAGGTACCGGCCTTTAAACCGTACTCACCGTATACATCCTTAAAGGTCTGTGTAAACTCCGGGATCGGCGTTGCGGTCGGCTTCGGGGTCACCGTCGGCTTCGGCGTTGCGGTCGGTTCCGGGGTTGCCGTCGGTTCCGGGGTTGCCGTCGGCTGTGCTGCCGCGGTCGGTTCCGGAGTCGGATCTACGTTGTTATCTTTGGTTCCGCAGGCAGCCAATGCAACTACCATTACCGCTGCGAGTAAAGCCAATTTGATTTTTCTCATACTACTCTCTTCTCCTTTAATTCTCTTTGCGGTTAAAATATCATTGTAATATCAATATTTTAACACTGCATCTCAATAAACTACGCCAGTAATTATAATACAAATCGCCGAAAAATGGAAGACCTTTTCAAAATGTTAACAGAATGTTCTTTTTTGTTAAGGGAAACGTCATTATACATAAAAAACACAGCATCTACATTTCTGTAGATACTGTGTCTTAAATTATCAACCAAACACTACATTCAAATCCTATGATAATCTTTCTGTAACAACGGTATCGTCTCCACCTTCGACTTTATATCCGCCACACTCACATGCCGCATCGAACGCAAAGTTTGTGTTGTGTCCACATTCACACTGATTGGTCTTTGTCTTATACTTAGCCCCAGTAGTAGGGGTGTTACCATTACCGTTGCCATAGGTGCATTCAATTGCCAATTCAACCATCTCCGGTGCATTCCACTTCTTCATAATCAATTTCCTCCTTATAGTTACATTCTTATCTTCTTCCATATAGTACATTATTCCTATCCACATGTCAATAACTCTAACAACTTTGTTAGAATTTATCAGCATACACGTCGGTTTTTCAAAGCTGTCCGGCCTTTTTCACCAAAACCTGCAATCGGAATGTGTCTAATACCGTTTCACACTTTTTAATCAGCTCTCCTATGTTTTGCTCAGTTATTTCTTTTGTATCAATTTCTTCCAGAATGTCATCCAACGAAAAGATTCCTTCTACCGTTGAACAGCGATACCTCTCCTTGAATTCCGTGATTCTTTTTCTCACAACCTCGATTTTTCTCTCCAACGGAAGCGGTTCCACCTGTTCGTTTGCAAAGCTTGGATCAAACTTATTGACCTCCCCCAACAAACTATCCGGTAACAAATCCCGAAAAGCTGCCTTCAGCACATAACGATTGGTTCCGTGTCGTAAATACATACCTCTTTCTATGGAAACCGCAAAATCGATTACACGGTAATCCAAATACGGAAACATATATCTGACACCGCAATACGCCCCATATAAAGCAACACAATCCATTCTGTTTCTGGAACCGTTTCTTAAAATGTACTTCACAACATCATATCCGAACGTGAAGGGAATATCCTTAATCTTCTTTCCCTGTTCTACAAAATCAGGATGAATTATCTGCCAAAACTTTTTATCGTAATTTCGTGATGCCATTAATTCTTCTTGCCGACGTCTTAATGCCTTTTGGGATTGCACATATGCTCTAAAAGCTCGACTGATTCCTCTTATCCTTCTGAAATTCCTGTTCTTGCGGACATCACAATAATAGTTTAAGTAATTCATAATCTCCTTGTGGTAAATCAGCTCAAACGGATTCGGTCTGTGGCTAACGCCTTCGTCTCCTCCGTGTCCGGTAAATACGACCTTCGCTCCGTTCTCCCCAATATAAGTGGCAGAGTTCAATAAATGCTGCGTATTTATCATAGGCCAAAGCGCATACTTTTCAAGCACACGTTCATCCGAAGTTACATCTAACACATCGGCACTCCGTTTATTGAACTCTGTAAATTTATTAAAATAAATATCTTTCGATAAAAATTTACATTTCATCGAATAACGTTCACAGATTTCCAGTATTGTTCGCCTTTCATCCTCCTCCACCAAAGGATAAACTTTCGGATCATTCGACCAGGAACAGTAAACACATTCTCTTCCCATTCGA
The DNA here is from genome assembly GCA_045638305.1 of Lachnospiraceae bacterium. Classification (GTDB taxonomy): domain Bacteria; phylum Bacillota; class Clostridia; order Lachnospirales; family Lachnospiraceae; genus SIG307. The sequence continues at coordinate 1,339 of JAZUBD010000079.1, read as the reverse complement.
TTAATCAGAATACTGATCAACGAAGAATCCAAGCCGCCCGAAAACTCCGCTCCCGCAATACCGTCAAAGGCATTCAGACGGCGCTGTACCGAATCCACAATAAGCTCTCTTAATTTACTGCAATATTCCTCCTCCGACTTATAGCGAATCTTCCTCTCGCCTAAATGCCAATACTTTTTCTCGGATATACGGACTCTGTTTAAAGTTTTCCAATACACTCGCTGTCTGTCATCCACCTCATAATCATATTCCTTTGCATGCAATACTCTGCTCGGATACCTATTACGACATGGTTTATCCTGAAATTCAATCTTCAGGTAACTTGCAGGCCGGACACAGTAAATATACTTATATTCCGTAGAGGTAGATGTATACGGAATCAAATGAAAATAGGAGCGATACACCCACTCCTCGTTTATCGTCACATCTACATTTTCAACCGACAATACTCCTCTCAAATCGGTGGAAAAGCAAATGAACTCATCCGAAACATAGTAATATAGCGGGCGAATTCCCATATGATCCCGAAAAAGCGTTAGAGAATTTGTCTCTGTATCATAAACAGCGCCCGCAAAGTCTCCGTTAACCGATGTAAGAACATCCATGCCTTTTCTTTCAATCAACTCGACCAGCAACTCTTCATCGGATTTATCTTGAAGTTTTAATGCTTTGGCATCGCCGATTAATGCATATAGCTCATCCCTATTATATAAAACAGCATCGATCGTCCAGTTTTTACTGCCATGCTTTATAAATTCACAAGGACACACCGCCTTACTATCCAATTTTTCAACATAGCAACCTAACAAAAATGTCTCTTTCTTTTCTTCTAAATGCACGGTAGTCCCATACGCTTTATTCCACAAGCTTAATCTGTTCAGTTTCGGAATAGCAGACTCTTGAAATCTCACATTCTTAATATAACCGTATATTCCGCTCATAGTATCTATCCTCTCTCTTATGCATTCCACACATCTCTTTCTGTTTATTATATCTTATCCCTCACATATTGGCAATGAATCCTCGTTTATTTCCACAACTTCATTTCCGCATAAACTTTTCTCGACTTCTTAGCTACAAAAAAAGAGACAGAATATCCTGCAAACAAGATTCTGTCTCTTCCTACTATTCTTTACTAAAACTTAGTTTTCCGCCATCTTTGCCAGCTTCGCTGCCTGATCCGCTGCGGTAAGCGCATCTACTACCTCAGTCAAATCGCCGTTTAAGATTTCGTTCAAACGGTGAGTGGTGAGTTTAATGCGATGGTCGGTTACACGTCCATCCGGGAAGTTATAGGTACGAATCTTCTCGGAACGGTCGCCGGTACCTACCTGGCTGC
>JAZUBD010000078.1:0-2440 GCA_045638305.1 Lachnospiraceae bacterium | reverse complement strand
GGGTCTGTTCCTGTGGTGGGAGATATCCTGGATGGGACTTCCCAAACGGTACTGGCGGCAGGTGTATTATTAAAAAACACAATCGGTGCGGCAGGTGCGGTTTTGATTTTTCTGTTATGCCTGATACCGCTTTTACGGGTTGGGATTACCAATCTGGCCTTGCGGTTCGGTGCGGCGGTGCTACAGCCCATATCGGATAAACGGATTACGGATTGTCTCGGATATGCGGCGAAAACTCATAAGCTGTTGGTACAGCTGGTTTTGTATACGATGCTGTTGTTTTTGTTGTCGGTTGTGTTTATTCTGATGCTGACCGGAGGAAAAGGAGGCGGAATGTAGTGGATGGGATGATTTCCTATGCGAAAACCGTTTTATTCTTTTTACTTTTTGTCAATCTTTTGATGCAACTGCTAAAGGGAAGTCCCTATGAGCGGTTCGTGCATCCGGTGTGTGGGATGATTCTTGTGATTATGATATTGCGCCCGATGCTGTCCCTGTTCGACGGAGAGGAGAAGGTGTTGTATGCGGCGGAGCAGAAGCTGTCCCTATTGTTGGCGCAGGAAGAACAGGGGTATTTACAAGAGGAAGGAACCGGTTATGAGTTTGCGGTGTTGGAGGCTTACGAACAGGAGTTAAGGGTACAGTTGGCTGCCGTTCTGGCGGAGGAAGGACTTTCTGTGGTATCCGCGGATTTTTCGCTTTCTGCGGAGGAGAAGGATTTCGGTACCATCAGAGGGCTTACACTAACGGCAGAGGCGAAAAAGGAGCAAAGAGCAGGAAGGATTTCTGTTGCTCCTATTGTATTTGAAAGCAGAAAAGGAGACGAGACCGTCAGTGCGGAAGAAATTCGTATGAAGGACAAACTGGCGGACTTCTATCAGGTGGATGAGGCTAATATACATGTTACTATCAAGGAGGCGCAGGATGGATAAGAAGACGAAAAAAGAACCCGGAGTAAAGGAGTGGGCAATTATTTTTGCGGCGGGTGCTTTGCTTTTGCTTCTGTCCGTACCGGACTTGTTCCGGAAGGAAAAGGAAGAAACGTTGGATGCGGCTGCCTCTGTACAACAAAACGAAAAGCAGACCGAGGAATATGCGGAGCGTATGGAACGGAAGCTGGAAGAAATGTTGCTTAGGATTGACGGAGTTACAAGTGCGAAGGTGGTCATTACCGTAAACTCTACCACGGAGAAGGTAGTATTGCAGGATACGATGACGGAGACGGAAAGTTTAGAGGAACAGGACGGTGAAGGGGGAATGCGGACTTCCGGGAAAAGCACCGGAGAGAAAAGGGCGGTGCTTATGGGAGATGCCCCTTATCTGACAAAAGAGCTGACACCGGAAGTGGAAGGTGTCGTGGCGGTAATTTCCGGGGCGGACGGTGCAAAAGTGCTTGCTATAACCGAGGCGGTACAGGCATTATTTGATGTCCCGGCACATAAAGTGAAAATAATTAATAATTAGTCGGAGGTAAGTATGAAAAGTATTTTTAAGAAGAATCAGGTGATTATTACATCCCTGGCATTGATGCTTGCGGTGGCGGGGTATCTGCAGATGTCGGGGGAGACAAAGCAGCTTAATTCGGAGGATGCTACCCAGACAAGTAATACGGTGGGAAATCATTATGAGATTACGGCAGGTGACTTGACGGACTATTACGGGGATATTTCGGACGAAGATATGGCTGGAACGTCCATGGCGGATGCGGAAAGCGAAAATGCCCGGGCGGTATCGGCGGACGGTGACGGTATGACCGATGTGGCAGATGCCTCGGAACTTACGGAAGACCCGGGGGAAGCGGTTTTGGTCAGCACCACCATTCGCGGGGATTATGCGGTAAATGCAAAGTTAAATCGTGAGCAGACAAGAGCAAAAAATAAAGAGACCCTGATGGATATGCTGGGGGATGAAACCTTGTCCGAAACCCAGAAGCAGGAGGCAATCGATGTGCTGCTGGAGATGACGGAGATTTCCGAAAAGGAGCAGGCTGCGGAGCTTTTACTGGAGGCAAAGGGCTTTATGGATGCGGTTGTAAACATTGTGGGCGAGGAAGTGGACGTTGTCATCAATGCTACGGAAGTTACCGATCGCCAGATTGCCCAGATTGAGGATATCGTGATGCGGAAGACCGGAGCCGAAGCACAGAATATCGTGATTACGGCGGCGGTACAGGAGGATTAAAAAAAAGGCTTTTCAATTGTGAAAAAAAATGGTATACTATATATAATTGAGATAAAATGCAGACCCGGCAGAAAACTGCACATGGGACAAATGCAAGAAACGGAGGCTGTATTATGGCAAGAGATAACGAAAATAAGAATGTAAACTGGTCTTCCAAGGAGATTTCCTCCATTGGGGAAGTAATGATAGCGGATGATGTAATTGCAACGATTGCAGGACTTGCGGCTACCGAGGTGGAAGGTGTTTCCGCTATGCAGGG
>JAZUBD010000077.1:0-16485 GCA_045638305.1 Lachnospiraceae bacterium | reverse complement strand
CACCTCCGGTAAGGGAGAGCAGTACACTATGAGTGGAGTCAGTAACAAATAATGTATTCGGAGAATCGGTTCCGTTTGTTGACGGATCGGTTACACCGCTTAACTCAACAGAAACATTTAATCCGGCTTCAGCCAATAAATCCTCAATATCCTCGGCAGTATATTCTTTACCGGACATAAGCGTTAACTGATAGCCCGGTGCAACACTTGTACTGGCGAAAATATCGCTTACACTGGTTGCTGTCATCGTATAGGTCGGTGCGGTGTTCAGTACTGCAGATTCTTTTCCTTCGGATGCATTGAACTTGATTTCAATGTTAATGTTGTAATCTGCACCGTATTTATTGGAGGTTATCTTAATCTCATTGGCGCCTACAAAGGTACTGCTGGCTGTCGGAACTACAACTCCGGTGCAGGAGGCTTTGATTCCGGCAACGGTGGTTGCGGTTGTTGTACAGGAAGCGTCGGAAGCGGTATATACACCGGTTGCAAATTTTACGGTTACTTCGGCCGGGGTGTTATTTGCGGTGGAGTCTTCCTGCTTTGCGTTCTTAATTAAGTTATCAATATCGGCCTGGGTATAGGTCTTGTTGTTTGCCAAGTTGATGGTTAAACCGGTACCTGCGGAATTCCAAATTGCGGATTCGCCGCCTACGGTAGCAGAAGTATTGGTAGTAATAGATACGCCTGCAATATTGGAAGTAACAAAAGCACCTAAGGTACCGTCATACTGGCCGTACTTCGGACCTGCGGTCGTATTGGTGGAAGCAATGCCGTCAAAGGAACCGTCCAAAAGCTTCATGGTATTGAACTCGGTGGTTTCTGCGATACGATCCAGCTCATCCTGTAACTGCTCGATTTCGTCCTGGATATTTCCGCGGTCATCATCGGTTTCGGTACCGTTGGCTGCCTGCACGGAAAGCTGACGCATTCTCTGTAAAATGCTGTGGGTTTCGTTAAGAGCACCTTCCGCGGTCTGGATTAAAGAAATACCATCCTCTGCGTTGGTGGATGCCTGAGTAAGACCACGAATCTGGCTTCTCATCTTTTCGGAAATTGCAAGACCGGCTGCATCATCTGCCGCACGGTTGATACGATAACCGGAAGAAAGCTTCTCCGTAGACTTTGCAAGATTAGTAGATACAATGCCTAACATACGGTTGGCATTCATGGATTGCATGTTGTGTTGAACAATCATTGCCATAATTAGTCCCTCCTCGAATTTGGATTAAAATTTGATAGGTTGTATTTTTTACATGAAATACAGTCTTCGAATCCGTTCGAGTAGTTACTGAGTCCTTTCAGCACAACTGTCATTCATTGATTTGTTTATGTTATCGGCTTGTTTTCTTCGGGACTTTAGAGCGGAATTCAAAAAATACAAAAAATAGTATAGGGAAAAGGTCCGATACCAAGATGTAGGTGAACATATATTTTAATATGTAGAGAAATCCTCCCTTGCGTTGACACACTTCCCAATCTTTGCTATAATCTCTTTGGTTATCGAAAGGAGATTTTTATGCTTCGTTTGGCGAGATATTTAAAGAATTATAAGAAGGAAAGTATTATCGGACCGTTGTTTAAGATGCTGGAGGCTTTTTTTGAGCTTTTAGTGCCGCTTGTGGTAGCGGATATGATTGATAACGGTATCGCGAAGGGCGATAAGACGTACATTTACCGGGCCGCGTTTATTATGGTGCTGCTTGGTGTGGTGGGGCTTGTCTGCTCGTTGATTGCCCAGTTTTTTGCGGCAAAGGCATCCGTGGGCTTCGGTACGGAGCTTCGGGATGACTTGTTTGCCCATATGAACCGGTTGTCTTACGCGGAGTTAGATAAGGCAGGGACTTCTACGTTGGTTACCCGGATTACCAGTGATATGAACCAGGTACAGTCCGGTGTCAATATGATTTTGCGCCTGTTCCTGCGTTCACCGTTTATTGTCATCGGCGCTTTAGTGGCAGCCTTTTTGGTAAATGCCAAGGTGGCGGTGATTTTTGTAATAGCGGCGCCGGTTCTGGCTCTTATCATTTACGGAATCATGGTATTGACCATTCCGATGTATTCCAAGGCCCAGAAGGCATTGGATACTATTTCACTTGCAACGAGAGAGGGACTAAACGGTGCCAGAGTCATTCGTGCCTTCGGGCGCCGGGAGGATGAGACGGAGGAGTTTACCGAGGATTGCAATCGCTTGTTAAAGCTGCAGAAACGTGTGGGTAAAGTATCCGTGGCTATGAATCCGCTGACCTATGTGGTAGTAAACCTTGCCATTGCGGCTATTATTATGCAGGGCGGTAAGCAGGTAGATGCGGGTGTGATTACCCAGGGTGAGGTGATCGCTCTTGTAAATTATATGACTCAGATTTTAAATGCCTTAGTGGCATTGCAGGTGTTGATTGTTTCCTTTACAAAGGCAATGGCTTCCGCAAAGCGTGTCAACGAAGTGTTGGATTTGCAACCGACGGTGTTGGATCAGGAAAGCTTCAGCTTGAAAAATGTGAGTGGCGAGGATGTGCCGGCAGTGGTATTTGACCAAGTGTCATTTACTTATCCGGGAGCAAAGGAAGAGGCTCTTTCGAATCTTTCCTTTACCGTAAAGAAAGGTCAGACCGTAGGCATCATCGGCGGTACCGGTTCCGGTAAGTCTTCTCTGGTAAACCTGTTGCCCCGCTTTTACGATGTAACAAAGGGTACGGTACTGGTTAACGGTGTGGATGTAAAGGACTATCCGCAACGGGAGCTTCGCGGTAGAATCGGTATGGTTCCGCAGAAGGCGGTACTGTTTTCCGGCTCCATCCGGGATAATATGAAGTGGGGTAAGGATGATGCTACGGATGAAGAAATCGATGAAGCACTGGAAATTGCTCAGGCAAAGGAATTTGTAGATGCCAAGGAAGGGCGTCTTGACTATAAATTAAATCAAGGCGGAAAGAATTTGTCCGGCGGACAGAGACAGCGTCTTACCATTGCAAGAGCCTTGGTAAGAAAGCCGGAGATTTTGATTCTGGATGACAGTGCATCGGCGCTTGACTTTGCAACGGATGCGGCACTGCGTCGTGCGCTTGCGGAGAAGACCGAGGGAATGACGGTGTTTATGGTATCCCAACGTACCACGACGATTCAGAACGCAGATATGATTATTGTATTGGAAGACGGTGAAGTGGCAGGCATCGGTACTCATAAGGAGTTACAGGAAACTTGCGAGGTATATAAAGAAATCTGTCAGTCCCAGGTTTCTGCAGAGGAGGTGGGCGCATGAAAAAGAAAACCGAAAACTCTGCAACCTTAGTACGTGTGATTGAATTATTCAAGCCTTATTTATGGTTATTGTGTTTTTCCCTGTTGTTTGCGGTTATTACGGTAGTGACGACGCTGTATGCGCCGGTGCTGACGGGACAGGCCATTGACCATGTGGTAGCTGCCGGAAAGGTAGATTTTAAGGCCATTGTGCCGATCTTGATTAAGTTTTTGATTGTCGTCGGAATTATGGCAGCGTCAAACTGGATTATGAATTTATGTAATAACCGGATTGCCTTCCATGTGGTAAGGGATTTGCGGACGAAGGTGTATGCTCATGTGCAGAACCTTCCGTTAAGTTACTTGGATTCTCATCCCAACGGAGATACTTTAAGCCGGATTGTGACGGATATCGATCAGCTGTCCGATGGGCTTTTGATGGGATTTTCCCAGCTGTTTACGGGAGTGGTAACCATTGCGGCAACCTTAGGCTTCATGCTTTCCATTCATGTGGGAATCGCATTGCTCGTTGTTGTATTGACGCCGGTGTCGTTGTTTGTGGCGGCGTTTATTGCAAAGCGGACCTATTCCTTGTTCCAGGCTCAGTCCAAGGTGCGGGCGGAGATGACCTCACTGGTGGAGGAACTTGTGGGAAATCAAAAGGTGGTTACCGCATTTAACTATGAAGAAAAAGCAGAGGAGCGCTTTTGTGATGTAAATCACCGCTTACAAAAGGTGGGCATCAAGGCGATTTTCTTCTCCTCTTTGACAAATCCGTGTACCCGTTTTGTAAACGGCTTGGTTTATACCGGTGTGGGTATTTTCGGAGGCTTTGTGGCATTGACGGCGGGGCCGGCAGTACTTACCATCGGTCAGTTGTCCTGTTTCTTATCCTATGCGAACCAGTACACGAAGCCGTTTAATGAAATTTCTTCCGTCATTACGGAGCTTCAGAACGCACTTGCTTCCGCAAAGCGTGTGTTTGATCTTTTGGACGAACCGGAACAGCTGCCGGATAAGGAAAATGCGATGGTGCTTAAGGAAGCGGAAGGTACGGTGGGGCTTTCCCACGTGGCCTTTTCCTATGTGCCGGAGGTGCCTCTTTTAAAGGATGTGAATCTTTCCGTAAAACCGGGACAGCGGGTAGCAATCGTAGGCCCTACCGGTTGCGGGAAGACGACGCTCATTAACCTTTTGATGCGGTTCTATGACGTAAAGAAGGGTGCTATTACGGTGGATGGCACGGATATCCGGGACATGACGAGAGAGTCTTTGCGGGGAAATTTCGGTATGGTATTACAGGAGACTTGGTTAAAGTCCGGCACTATTGCGGAGAATATTGCATACGGCCGGCCGGATGCTACCATGGAGGAAATCGAGGAAGCGGCAAAGGCTTCCTACGCGCACAACTTTATTCGTCGTCTGAAGGACGGGTATCAGACGGTGATTGCGGAAGACGGAGGCAATCTGTCCCAGGGACAAAAGCAGCTTCTTTGTATCGCGAGAGTCATGCTTTGTCTGCCACCGATGTTGATTTTGGATGAGGCAACCTCTTCCATCGATACCCGTATGGAAGTACGTATCCAGCGGGCCTTCCATAAGATGATGAAGGGACGTACCAGTTTTATTGTGGCCCATCGTCTGTCCACCATCCGTGAGGCAGACATGATTCTGGTTATGAAGGACGGCGATATTATCGAGCAGGGTACCCATGAAGAACTTCTGGAACAGGGAGGTTTCTACCGTAACTTATATTACAGCGGAGCGCCGGAAGAGCAAGCAGCGGAATAAAAATATTATTTTAAAAAAGTTTCGATTTTTTGGAACCGGAATGTGACAAGCTTCGTCAATGTATCAGTGGGACGAAGAAAGACCACATAAACCGGACCGAACCGTGAAGGGAGACGGGGGTGTCCAAGGAACCTAAAAACGTAAATAAAAAGAAAGAGAGAGATAAGCGTATGAGAATGAAGAAGATTTTAGCAGTAGCACTTTCCGTAGCCATGGTATTCGGCATGGTAGCATGCGGTAAGAAGGATGAGGGAAAGAATCCGGCAGAGGGTGAAAATATCACCGCAACCGTAGCACCGACTGCACCGGCAGAGAATGAATCCGATGATAAGGCAGAGGGCGGCGTGATTACTCCGGACTTTGTTGCAGGTACCGCAGGAGAGAAGCTTTGGAATGCATTTCTTGATACCATGAAGGCAAATCCGGAAACCGCTCCGGTGGATGTGGCAAATACCCTTTCCACCAATCCGGTGATTCAGTTTATGGCCGGCGGCATGGAAGTAGAGCCGGGTTACCTTGCAGGCTTCTCCGAGGAGATCGGTGGTTTTGAGAGCGGTGCAATGTACGGACCGATGATGGGTTCCATCGCATTCGCAGGTTATATTTTCGAGCTGGAAGACGGTGCGGATGTAAATGCATTTATCGGAACCTTAAAGAATGCGGCAGACCCGAGATGGAATATCTGTGTAGCTGCGGATTATACCCAGGTGGGTGCTTACGGTAACACCGTATATTTCCTGATGTACCCGTCTGATATGGACAATGCGGCACCGGAAGGCGGCGAAGGTACCGTGGAAGAAGCAACCGTAATTTACCCGGACGTAGAGATGGGATCCTGGGGTGAGACTCTTTGGGAGGCATTTGAGACGACTATGAACGACAATCCGTCCTCCACTGCTGTGGATGCAGCATTTATGCTTTCCATGCACGAGTCCATTCCGTTTATGGCCGGTTCCGCAGAGATTATGCCGGGCTACCTTGCAGGTTTCAACAATTACGAAGTGACCGGCTTTAAGAGCGGCGCAATGTTTGGTCCGATGATGGGTTCCGTTGCATTTATCGGTTATACCTTTGAGTTAGAGGAAGGTGCGGATGTAGAAGGTTTCATGACCTCTCTCACCGACAATTGTGATCCGAGATGGAACATCTGCGTTGAGGCAGATCAGACGGTAGTGGGAGCTTACAACAACATGGTATTCTTCCTTATGTGTCCGAATTCCAATCAGGCTGAATAATTAAGGATAGAAAGGGGCACTTCTGATAAAGAGTGCCCTTGTTTTATGAAAGGAGGAATTCTTCTGTTATTTTCCACCATCAGTTTTATTTATTACTTTTTGGCGGCAGTACTGATTTTATACTTTATTGTACCGTTTAAGTTAAAGAATCTGGTGCTCCTGGTAGCCAGCCTGTTCTTCTATTTCTACGGAGAGCCGAGATATATTTGGCTTATGATTGCGACGATTCTGTCCAGTTATATACACGGATTGTTGATAGATAAGTTCCGCGGTACGGTATGGGCGAAGGTGTTCCTCGGCAGTAGTGTGGTGTTGAGTATCGGCGCATTGGGATTTTTCAAATATTCGGATTTCTTTATCGGTAATGTGAATTCCTTGTTTAAGACCGACTTTTCGTTGTTGAGACTGGCCCTGCCGATCGGTATCAGTTTCTATACCTTCCAGACCCTAAGCTATACCATTGACGTATATCGCGGGGATGCAAAGGTGCAGAAAAGTCCGATTCGTCTGGCAACCTATGTGGCTTTGTTCCCGCAGCTTATTGCAGGTCCTATCGTGCGTTATACCACGGTGGAAGAGGAGCTTTCTCACAGAACCCATTCCTTTGAGAAATTCGGGACCGGTGTGACACGCTTTATCATTGGTTTGTCCAAGAAGGTATTGATTGCGGATACCTTAGGCGGTCTTGCGAATACCATGCACGGTATGGAAGAGGCTACGGTGGTAGGCTACTGGATGTATGCGATTGCTATTTCTTTGCAGTTGTACTTTGACTTTTCCGGTTACTCGGATATGGCCATCGGTCTCGGTAAGATTTTCGGATTCAATTTCCTGGAGAACTTTAACTATCCGTTTATTTCCAAGAGTATCGCGGAGTTCTGGAGACGTTGGCACATGTCTCTCGGCACCTGGTTCCGTGACTACGTGTACATTCCGATGGGCGGAAATCGTGTAGGGAAAGGGCGTTGGTTCCTCAATATCCTGACCGTTTGGTTTTTGACCGGCTTCTGGCACGGTGCGGATTGGACCTTTATTATCTGGGGACTGTATTTTGCGGCATTCCTGCTGTTGGAGAAGTTTGTGTTAAACAAGGTATTTGCGAAGCTCCCGAAGTTTGTTTCCCATATTTATGTGGTGATTGCGATTTTAATCAGCTTTGTTATTTTCAGCGGCAACGGTTTGTCCGGTGCAATGACAGACCTGGGAGCTATGTTCGGCGTAGGCGGTATTCCGTTATGGTCCGGTGAGACCGGATATTATTTGGGAAGCTACGGTGTTGTGCTTCTGGCGGCAATCCTCGGTTCTACACCGCTTGTAAAGACTGCGGTGCTGAAGCTGAAGGAGAAAAAGGCGGGAGCACTGGTGTGCGATATTCTTGAGCCGGTATTTGTACTTGTGATGCTTCTTGTGGTAACGGCATATTTTGTGGACGGTTCCTTCAGTCCGTTCTTATATTTCAGATTCTAAGGGAGGGTGATTGTTATGCAGAAAAAAGTGAAAAATATCGCAGTAACCTTTTCGTTTCTAATCGCCCTTGCATTTTTTGTGGGCATGTGCGTAAAAATGTACCTGCATCCGGTGGCTACCTCCGACAGTGAGCGTCGTCCGCTTGCACAGTTCCCGGAGGAGATTACCTGGGAGAGCATTGTAGACCGTACCTCCATTGAGAAGTTTGAGGATTATTCCGTGGATCAGTTCCCGTTCCGTGAGTTCTTCCGTTCCTTAAAAGCGAAGTTCCATCTGAACGTACTGGGGCTTGACGAGAATAATGGTCTGGCGGTAAAGGATGATTATATCGCAAAGATTGAGCCGGAGTTTACCGATGAGCTGGTAGACTATTCTCTGGGGCGTTTGCAGTATGTGTACGAGAAGTTTTTGAAGGACAACGGCGGCGACAAGTATGTGGCGATTGTACCGGATAAGAACTATTTCCTGGGCAAGGAGTACGGTTATCCGTCTCCGAATTATGATAAGCTGGCACAGGATGTGCAGGATAAGCTGTCCGGCATGGGCTATATTGATTTGTTTGAGCTGTTGGAGTTAGAAGACTATTATCGGACCGATACTCATTGGAGTCAGGATAAAATCGGTGCGGTGGCAGATAAGCTTTTGACCGAGATGGGTGCGGCAGACCGTGTGACCGGTGACTATAAGGAGAATACGTTGTACCCGTTCTATGGTGTCTATTACGGTCAGAGTGCGTTAAATCCGGAGCCGGATACCATTACCTATCTTACCAGTGATATTTTGGACGCTTGTACTGTATACGATTACGAGACCGGTAAGACCTCCGGTATTTATGATTATGAGAAGTTTGAAGGCAAGGACGGATATGATTTCTTCCTGTCCGGCACCAAGGCGCTCCTTCGTATTGACAATCCGAACGCCACCACCGACGAGGAATTGATTGTGTTCCGTGATTCCTTCGGTTCCAGTATTACGCCGCTTTTGGCGGAAGGTTATAAGAGCGTGTACCTGGTGGATATCCGTTATGTCATGCCGGATATGTTGGATCGCTTCATTGACTTTGAAGGAAAAGATGTGCTGTATATTTACAGTGCGTTGATTCTGAACAGTAAGGCGTTTAAGTAAGAGAATAGCGAAAACGAAATAAAATCGGCTTTCCCGAGGAGAGGAAAGCCGATTTTGTAGTTATAAAAGGAATTTTGGAAACAAATTAAATATTAAAATCAAAGCCTTTCAGCATTCTTGCGCGGCTCGGATGACGAAGCTTACGAAGAGCCTTTGCTTCAATCTGACGGATACGTTCACGGGTAACGTTGAACTCCTTGCCTACTTCTTCCAAGGTGCGGCTCTTGCCGTCCTTTAAGCCGAAGCGGAGCATAAGTACGCGACGCTCACGATCGGTTAAGGTATCTAACAAAGAGGAAATCTGGTCCTGCAGTACGGCATAGGAAGCAGCCTCCTCCGGACCCAGAATTCGTTCGTCCTTAATAAAGTCACCCAAGTGGCTGTCGTCCTCTTCGCCGATCGGTGTGTCAAGAGAAATCGGGTCTGCGGAAATCTTTAAAATCTCCCGGACCTTTTCAATCGGCATATCCAGTGCAATCGAAAGCTCCTGCTCGGTAGGTTCACGGCCCAACTCTTGTAAAAGAGTACGGGACACGCGGTAGGTCTTATTAATTACCTCGGACATGTGTACCGGAATACGAATGGTACGGGACTGGTCGGCGATGGAACGGGTAATGGCCTGACGAATCCACCAGGTAGCATAGGTACTGAACTTGTATCCTTTATTATAATCAAACTTGTCTACTGCCTTGATGAGGCCTAAGTTACCCTCCTGAATTAAATCAAGGAAAGAAAGACCGCGGCCTACATAGCGCTTTGCGATACTGACAACGAGACGAAGGTTGGACTCGGCAAGAATTTTCTTTGCGTGTTCGTCGCCGTTTTCGATTTTTTTGGCCAGTTCAATTTCCTCGGTAATGGAAAGGAGCGGATAGTTACCGATTTCCTTTAAATACTGTTTTACCGGGTCGTCGGACATGACATTTGCCAGAGCGTTTAAGTCTTCCAGCTCCGCAAGGGCATCTTCTGCGTCATCGATTTCCAAAAGCTCCTCATCGTCCGGCAAATCCTCACCGTTCATAGGAGACATTACCAAGATGCCGTGAGCATCCAGGTACTCATATATCTTATCAATCTGACTGACCTCAAGGTTCATCTCCTTGAAGAAATCATTGATTTTATCAACTTCTAGCACATCCTTATTGCTGCGGGCCATTGCCACCAACTGCTTCAGGCGCTGTTCAAAATTCTGCATTTCATTGTTCTGTTCCATATTGAAATACTCCTTTAGTTTGTGAACCGCATGCGACGCAGAAAACGGAATGCAATCTTTGTCGAATGAGGGCGCAAACAGTATTATAGCACAAGTATGGACAAAAAATAAAGCACAATTTTCTGAAATTTGCAAAATTGTTGAAAACTACTTAAAACATATGAATCCGACCGGGAAATATGGTCAAAAAGGCGAGAACGGCGGCCTTTTTATATCTCGATATTGCTGGCATCGGACAGATGTAGCTTGGTATAAATAAATACCCGGTCACCGGCTTCCAGCTTCATATTGCCGTTGGGAATCAGGGACTTGTTTCTGCGCTTGACCAAAACAATAACAGACTGGCGGGAAATGTCCAAATCCCGGATACGGAGACCGGTCCACGGATTATGAGTTTTTAATACGACTTCCTTCAGATTGATGTGTTCGTCGTCTTCGTAAGGTTCTGCACCCAGAACAAGAAGATCGGCCTCTTCCAATACCAAATCACCGCGCGGAATGAGGATATCGTTATCTCGTTTAATAATTGCGACTATCATACCGGACGGAAGTTTTAAATCGGCGATTCGTTGCCCGAGCCATTTGTCGTTAGGTCCGATTTCGATTTTGATAAAATGCATATCTGCTTCATAGCCGTACTCGTTCCTTCTCTTTATGCGGGAGTACTGATCCACAAAACCTGCGGAAATAATACCGGTAGGGATGGCAACCATACCGACACCGAGAAATGATATAAATATGCCGAACACTTTTCCCAGTGTGGTAACGGGGTAAATGTCGCCGTAGCCCACGGTCAGCAGGGTAGAGGTGGCCCACCAGATACCGGAAAATGCGTTTTGAAATACATCCGGTTGTGCCTCGTGCTCTAAGCTGTACATACAAAGACTGGAACCAACCATTAAAATCAAAATAATAACCACGGAGGAAATGAGCTGGGAACGCTTTCCGTAAATGACCTCCGTAATGACATGCAGGGAATCGTAGTAGGCGTTGATTCGAAACAGACGGAAAATACGCACGATACGAATCATACGGAAGGCCACGGTACCTGACGGGAAGAAGAACGGTAAATAGTACGGCAGGAAGGAAAGTAAATCAATAATACCCATAAAGGAGAAAATATACTTCCGCAGAGCACGTCCTTCGGTCATATCTTTTTCGTCTTCGTATAAAACGCGGGCGGTAAATAAACGTAAGATGTAGTCCAACGCAAAAAATGCCACGGTAATCCGCTCAATCCAAAGAAGAACCGAACCGTACTGCGCCTGCAGATTGTCAAAGGTATACATGATACTGGCGGTCAGATTCAGAACAATGGCAAAGGCGCATAAAAAGTCATAAGCGCGGCTGGCATGATCCAAATCATTTCCCACCTCTAATATTTCAAGGAGCCGCTTGCGGCGGCGATACCATTTTTTCTTCATGATGTGCCTCCTTAAGAAAGGTAATACACTCAGTGTACCACAAAAAGGAAAGGAAATCAAACGGACATAGAAATAGGACTTTTGAACTATGGATATTTTCACATGCATTATGATAAAATTATACATGTTGTGACGAAAGGGAAAGAATCGTGTGAGTAGAAACGGTCGTATATGGGAATCCGGCCGAAAAGAAAAAGAAGGAAGAAGGGTAAAGAAATGAAGGTAAAAAGCGGAACGTATTTCTGGCTGTTTACTGCGGTGGTATTTGTGTTAGTTGGCATATGGAAATGCTACACGGTTATGGTGAATCCGCAGGCGGCAGGAAGTGCGGGGGGAGACAAACTCGGTGGCTGGCTTACTATGCTGGTAATCGCAATCGGTTTCTTTGTATGGCGTTGTTACCGTTTTGTTGAGGAAAAAAGAACCATTGAGTTCCTCGCAAAGGAAAGAAAGAGAACGGAAGAAATCGAGAGAAGAATTAAGATGGCAAATGCCGAACAGGACAGAAAGTGGTTCGAAGAGCAGAGAACACAAAAAGCATAAGCGAAAAAGAAGCAACCGGGTATGGTGAATCATACCCGGTTGTTTTTATTCCATCAAATCCTCTATGGTACATCCTAATACCTTTGCGAGGCTGTATACGGTATCTGCACTGGCTTTGTTGATGTTCTTATTCCTCTGCTCGTACATCTGGATGGAGCGCAGCGATACGCCGGAGCGTTCCGATAACTCTGCCTGAGTACAGCCATAGGCGGTACGGATGCGTTTTAAGTTGGTTTCCGGAAAATGCTCTTTCATTTTTGTATCTACAATATCCGTAAATTTAGAGATATCCGCTTCGTGGAGAGGATGGTACATGTGATACAAATCGTCAAAGGAAAGCACTTTGAAAATGTCGCTGTAGGTTCTTCCGGAATACCACTGGTAATAGGCAACTGCCCATCCAATCCAGTATTCCACGGAACGGGTGAATGACGTTTGCTGTTCTATGCGGAGTTCCTGGCCCTTGGTTTCAATCACGATATCCATGGTCAGTTCAATGCCGCTTTTTCCGGCAAGACAAGCGGGTTCGCCGCGTTCCATCCGCTTACTTACGGAGCTTGCGACAAACAGCTTTACAAAGTCCTCTCCCGGAATTTTGCAGGTGTTTATGGCATAATCAAAGGCAGTGCCTAAGGCAGACTGTGCGTTACTCAGATAAATTTCGTGGTATGCGTGGGTCATCGTTTTTGATACCTCCTCTCATCATATCCTGAATGTATAAACCGTCGTTTTCTTCCTCTAACATGTCCAAATAGAGTCGATTTGCCTCGTCGTTCCGGGCTTTGCGGAGAACGTAGTACAGGCTTTTCTCTGCGAGGTCAAAGCCCTCATACTTCAAACGAGAAAAAGCAAACTTAGATTTGACTACAATTTGCTCCCCAAGCTTTCCTAAATGCATGGCGCGTGCCAATTGCTCTACGGAAATACCGTTATTCAAAAAGGCTTCGGCATAGTCAAAGTAGGAGTCATCGGCGCGGTAGCCGGTGATTAAATCATAGGCATTAACATTGATACTGAAATTGTCGGTTAAATACTGTTTTGCCCGCCTTGCAATGGGAGTTTTAATAGAGAATAGCCGATGCTCGACTAATACCGCAATCCAGTTCAAAATGGTGTAATCCGGGCTGTTCAGATTCAAAATGTTTAAGTATTCCGTGTCCAACGTATACCGGTTAGAAAAACCGTCACGCAAGGAAGAAACAGCCCATTCCTTTGCGAGGTCTTCACTTGCGGTACAGTAAAACCCGAGACCGAAGTCATTATTTTGTTTTCCTTCACCGAAGGTAGGATGCTCTATAATCTTATCGGAACCGTGATATATGGTAATCAGTTTGTCCATGGATTACACCTCCTTATGACTTGATTGTATCACTAAAGTGATAGTTGGTCAACGGGGAAGTTTGAAAAAGTATCACTCTGGTGATAGTGGAGGGAAACGGCAGGACATCTTGCGTATGATGAGAGAGTATGCTAAAATAAAACTATCAAACAACAGAAAGGATGATTTCATATGGGAAAGACAGTAGATAGCAGAACAATTAACAGGAGGGCGACTATAATCTAACCCTCCTACATAAAACGGAGGATTTTATAGTGTTAAAAGAAGAAACTATAATTGCAGACTGGTCTGCGGATATGTATGAGATTGATGAAACCGAAACTTATGATGTAGAATTTATGTTATCCTGCCTCGGCACGACACCGAAACGCATTTTGGAAATAGCTTGCGGCAGCGGACGCATTTTGGTACCGTTGGCAAAGGCGGGATATACGGTGGTGGGACTGGACATGGACGAGGCGATGCTTCGGAAAATCCCTGCAAAAGCAGAGGGATTAGACAACATCTCTTGGCGAATTGCAGATGCCATTGCGGATGACTGGGGAACCGATTACGATGTGGTGGTAATCGCCGGAAACTTTCTCATGAACATTGTATCCGAAGAAGGACCGGAACGCGCCCAGAAGGTATTGCTTGAGAAAGCAAAGCCGGTATTAAAGCCGGGTGGTATGTTGTACATCGATTACAACCATACCTTCCATCCGGAACAGTGGTATGTACATCCGGGAGAACGCGTTATCTGGGAAGGAACCGACAGTCACGGAACAACCGGAAGAATGTTACTGTGTGACAGTAACTATGATGCTGCAACCGGACTCATCCGCTCCACCAGGCGGTACGAACTTGAAACGGCAACCGGTGAAAAAATCCGAAGGGAACAGCCGTCGGTAAAGCATTTTGTGAAACTGGAGCAGATACATACCTGGTTAGCAGAAGAGGGATTCCGCATTGAAAACGAATACGGAGACTATGCCGGAAATCCGATTGGAGAAACAACGGGACGTGCAATTATCTGTGCGATGTTGCCGGAAAATAAAAAGAAAATTTAAGAACAAAGAAGTGTAAGAAGAAGGAGCATTCTGTGTAGTACAGAGTGCTCTTTTTGAGGAAGAAGTGCAGAACCCCGTTCTTTCAACAGGAGTGATGATTTGGAAAAGCAAACAGAAAACGATACTATTTGTTTTGCTTTTCCCGAAGGGTCGCGCTTTTAGCGCAGTCGATATCACCTCTTAGAAACGACTGGGCGCGAGGCCGCTCCCGAGCGTCCTAGTCGTTCTTAGAGGAAGATTGACGGAGCGTTGCGACTTGCAAAACGGATAGTATCGTTTTCTGTTTGTATACAAAACTCCCCGTCCTGTTGAAAGAACGGGGAGAAAATGTTTACAATGCCGCTTTCTGGGCCTTTGCGGCTCTGCCGCGCATGCGGACTCTTCTGGTGGAAAGTTCTTTTCCGTTAAAGGTGAAGGTCTCCACTCTTGCATGGAAAGCACCGGCAAATGCCAGAGCGTTGTCATTTTTATCAAAGGTGATGGCTTTTAGGCCGCGGCTGGCTTTCTTTAACTCCGGAACCTCTTCTACCGGGAAGGCCAGAGAAGCCATTCCTTCGGTCAGAAGGATCACCTTCATGTTGCCGGAAAGCACATCCGCTGCGGACATCATGGAGATGCCGATAACGGTATCATTATCGTCCAGCTTTGTTGCGGCAATCATGGAGCGGCCGGTTTCGAACTCGATACCGGATACACGCTTGATAAAGCCGTTCTTGGTGGTAAACAATAATTGTGACTCGAATAAATCCTCAAAGGAGGTATACAGTACTGCATCTTCTTTGCCGATTTTGCAAAGGGTGTGGATGAGAACGCCCTTGTCCTTCATCTTGCACTTCGGAATCGCGGAAGCCTTTACCTGGAACATGTTGCCCTGGGCGGTGAAGAGACAAAGTTTGTCGTTGTTCTTCATCTTTACGATATGGGCATATTCCTTCTTGCTTTCCTCGGCGGTTCTGCCAAAGGCAGCCACGTCAATGGACTTGGTATAGCCGAACTTATCCACAAGCACATAGATATCTTCAATCTTTTCTTCCACAACGTAGTCGGCCTGCTCTACATTGGCAAGCTCCGTTTTACGCGGAACGGCAAACTTCTTGCGGAAATCCTTTAACTGGGTCTTAATGACGCTGTGAAGCTCGTTTTGGTCGGAGAGAATGGTCTTGTAGGTGGCGATATTGGCATGAAGCGTATCGCTTTCCTCGTGAAGCTTCAGAATCTCCAGACCGATTAAACGGCCGAGCGGCATAGCTAAGATAGCGTCTGCCTGACGTTCGGTAAAGTCAAGCTTTGCGGCCTGCTTTTTGGAGGCTAGGGACTTAAACTTAATGTCCGTGGTGTCACCGGCGGTAAGACAGGCCTTTGCCTGCTTTACGCTGGTACTGCCGCGGAGGATTTCGATAATCAAATCAATCACATCCGTGGCACGGATTAAGCCGCCCACGATTTCTAAGCGTTCCTCCGCTTTCTTTAACAGATGCTCATATTCCTTGGTGTAGAGCTCTTCCTGGAACAGTACGAACTCTTCTAAGAGGGTCTTTAAATTGAAAATGTACGGCTGCTGTTCCTTTACGGCAAGCATATTCACACCGTAGGTGTCTTCCAGGCCCGTTTTCTTAAAGAGACCGTTTAGCAGGTTGTCGATGTCGCGGTCCTTCTTTACCTCTACCACGATGCGGACGTCCTTGGTGGATTCGTCTCTTACATCGTACATTTCCTCAAAAACCTTGTCCTTCATGAGCTGGGCAAGATTTTCCACCAGACGGGTTTTGCTGCCGGCAGCGGTGTACGGAATCTCCGTGAAAACGATATTCTTTCTGCCGCCTTCGCTGTTCTCGATTTCGTGCTTTGCGCGGATTTTAATTTTTCCTTCGCCGGTGGTGTAAATTTCCGGAAGGACATCGGCGTTGGTAATGATACCGCCGGTCGGGAAATCCGGTCCCTGAATGTGGCGCATGAGACCTTCTAAGGTGATGTTCGGCTTGTCCAAAATGGCAATGGCGGCATCAATGACCTCGCCCGGATTGTGAGGCGGCATATTGGTGGTCATACCTACCGCAATACC
>JAZUBD010000076.1:0-1022 GCA_045638305.1 Lachnospiraceae bacterium | reverse complement strand
ACGCGCAAGTCCGAAGATATCCCAAGCCGGGTGATCCGGATGTACCGCCATCTTGATGCCGTACTTTTCACAGGTCGGCATAATCTTCTCAATAAAGTAACCGTAATTCGCAAGAAGCTGCTCGTGGGTCATACCCTTATACTTCTCGAATAATGCCTTAATCTCATCCTTACGATTCGGCTCCCAGCCCGGCATTACAAAGCCGCCGCTCTCCTTCTCAATCTTTTCAAACATGGCATCCGGATCCATACCGTCGATGTGCTTTGCGTCGTAGGAAAGCACGGTGGAACCGTCCGCAAGAGGTCTTGCAAGGTCCGTTCTGGTCCAGTCGAATACCGGCATGAAATTATAGCAAACAAGCGTAACGCCCGCCTTACCGACACTTTCCAGAGAAGTAATATAATTCTCGATCAGCTTGTCTCTGGTCGGTGCACCAAGCTTGATGTCCTCGTGAATGTTGATACTCTCCACGCCTGCCAGAGTAAGACCTGCCGCTTCTACTTCATTCTTTAACTCCATTACCTGCTCGTAGGTCCACGGCTCGCCTGCCGGAATGTCATGTAACGCCGAAATAACACCGGTCACTCCCGGAATCTGGCGAATCTGCTGTAAGGTTACACTGTCGTTTTTACTGCCGTACCAACGTAAGGTCATTTCCATAGTTTTTTCCTCCTTTTAGAAAAATTCTCTGCCCTTTTCATCCTCGATACCGGACTTACGATAAAAGTAAGAATTCACAATATCTCTCCAATCCTTTGCGTGGGCCGCCTGATGCTCAAACCGCGGCAGGATACGGTTGTAAATATCCTCCGGAATCACATCCTTCAGACTTTTTATCGTCTCAAGGAAGCCCTCTGCCTGCTCCGCGCCCTCAAAATGGGTATCGTAAATATGCTGAATCAGCGTCTTTCCGCTCTTTAACACATAGTCGTAACGGATGTAATGGAAGAACAAAAGCAACTCCTCCGGACAGGTGGCCGGGTCCTCATACATCTTAAAGTTTTTCTCACGATACTGGGTGG
>JAZUBD010000075.1:0-6984 GCA_045638305.1 Lachnospiraceae bacterium | reverse complement strand
AGCCCGCGCCGCCGATGCACCCGCCGGTACATGCCATGCCCTCGATAAAGTTAGCATCCAGTACGTTTTTACTCTTCTTTAAAAGTGCCACACGACAGGCTTCAATGCCGTCGCACACGTTTGCCTTTAACGGGAAGCCCTCCATGCCCTGTTCCTTTAAGGCCTGGGTTACCGCATCGGACAAACCGCCGCTTCTTGCAAAAATACGTCCGAAATAAGAAGCATTATCCAATACACCTTCCTCTAAGGTTGTGATGTCAAGGTCGCGGCTGTCAAACAACGCCTGCAACTCCTCAAAGGTCAAAACCGCATCCACATGCGGTTTTACGGACTCAAGCTGCGCCTCCATTTTCTTTGAGGTACACGGTCCGATAAATACCACCTTCGCATTTTCGCTAGTTTTCTTAATATACTCTCCGATAGCTGCCATCGGGGAAAGATTATGAGAGATAAACGGCACTAAATCCGGGAATTCGGACTTTATGTATGCCACAAAGGCCGGGCAACAGGAGCTGGTCAAAAAGCCTTTTTCTACGAGTTCTCTGGACTCCTTCATCGCTACCAGGTCCGCTCCCAGTGCTGCTTCAACTACCGTGTGGAAGCCCAGCTTTTTCAGTCCGGTAATGACCTGACCCAACTTTGCATAGGTAAACTGGCTGGAGATGGACGGCGCCACTACCGCATACAGTTTATAGTTCCTTGCCTGTTCGCTCTTTTTCAGCAATTCCACTACATTTAAGATAAATGACTTATCCATAATTGCTCCGAACGGGCACTGATATACACAGGCTCCGCAGGAAATACACTTGCTATTGTCAATGGAAGCCGCATTATTCTCGTTAATGGAGATTGCCTTGATCTTACAGGCATTCTGACACGGACGCTTGCGGTTTACGATGGCCGAATACGGACATACCTTTGCACACTGACCGCACTCTACACACTTGGATTTATCAATGTGTGCCACGTGGTTGTGGTCAAAGGAAATTGCCCCTCTCGGACACACATCTTCACACCGATGGGCAAGACAACCGCGACAGGAATCCGTCACCTCATATCCTGCCGCCGGACACTCATCACACGCAATATCAATTACCTCAATGATATTCGGATTCTCCTTGTTGCCCCCCATGGCGATCTTCACACGTTCCGCTAAAATTGCACGCTCTTTGTACACACAACAACGCATGGTCGGCGTTTTCCCCGGCACAATGGTCTTCGGAATTTCCAGCACGTTTTCCAAAAGCGTATCGTTCCATGCCTGACGAGCCACCTCGCGTAACACCTTATATTTTAAATGTTGTACCTTTGTATCAAACTTTCTCATATGCCTCTCCTTAGAAATAACTAACCTTAATGCGTTTTCCCATCTGACGCAGGCATTTGGACAATTCTTCCACCAAATTCATTTTAATGTTAAAGTTAATCGGCAAATCCGGATTCTGGTGAGCCGGATTAATTGCTCTTCCCACATAGAAATTGATATCCGTTGCTTCCTCGAACAAAAGTCTGCTGATTAAAGACGCACCGTCATGCTTGACACTCCAATGCTCGTAATTAACATTCTCACCTAAGTGATCCTTCGCGTATTCCAATACCTTATTGACGGTAATAACACCTTCTGTCACCAGATCTACACCTTCAATTGTTGCAATCGGCGGCACATCGGAGCGTTCAAAATTCAGGGTCGCACGTAACGGCTTTCCAAGATATTTGGACGCTATGGACGATGTGGTCCCTCCGCATATAATATGCTTTCCTTCTTTTGAGAAGAACAGGGACATCATACGCTCTCCATCATCCCGGTTGGACGGTGGTCCGAATAAAATATTCATCGGTTCTCTTTTTCTTACCCGTACCACACAAGCCGTAGTATCGTCTCCCGGATGGTTTCCGTACAGCTTATTACACTCATCCACTAAAATCGTAGACAAGGTCTTTGCCGTATAACCTGCCGGTGCCAGCGTCTCCATAAAAGTAGCGATATCCTCCCGCTTCCAGCCGAAATTATATGCGGTACCGATACCCGCATGGGGACATCCGTCGCTCATAGCAATAAAAATATCATTTTCCCTTAACTTCAGGACACTTTTATAGATTTTCTTTCCTCCGATGTTCATTTCTGTCTTCGGATAGTCGTAATTTTCTTCATCCCGTATTAATATTACATGGGGATTATCATACTGAATTAATTCGGCCGATTCGTTATTAATCACCTGAATAATGGTAAACGTGGAATAGGCCACTCCTCTGGAAGAACAGACCGGAAGCGTCGCCGCAATTGTGGAAACACATTCTTCCAAGGGAAGTCCTTCCGCCATCATGGTGGAGATTATTTTAGAGGTAAGAGTGGATAATATACTTGCTTTTACCCCGCTTCCCAGTCCGTCCGCCAATACAATTACCGTAGAATTTTCACCGCTTTCCACAACATCCACATGGTCACCGCAAAGCTGTTCTCCGTAGTGATTAATACTCTTGTAGCCGATATCTGTACATAAATCATTCATCGGAAATCGACTCCTTTAATTTTGCCAATGCAATCTTGGTCTCTGCTGCCGTTTCGCCAAGGAGGGATGCAATCTCTTGTACAATTCGCATCTGCTTATCTACCACTCTGTCGGCAACCTCCACCGTTCTGCGACTGATGCTTTCTTTCTTTTCCCGTTCCTTCTCCTCATCCGTCACATCACGCATGATACAGATAAGCATACGGGACTCTTTATCATGAACCACCGTTTGTTCTACATATCGCTTATATTCTGCCAGATACACACGCTGATTTTTAATCTCTTTTCCGCTGTTTAAGACACTAAGGAAAATATCCGGCTCCAGTATACGAATCACCTGGTCACCCAACACATCCGATGCGGAACGAATATTCATAATCTTTTGTGCCGCCGTGTTAATCTGCTGTACCTCTAAGTTCTCATTCAGTACAATCAAACCGTTCGGCGTATTTTTTACAATAGTGTCGGAGAAACTTTCTGCCTTATCCTTTAAGTATGGAAGACACATGGACACATCCGACTTACCGTTAAAAATGGCAACTGCTTTTTCACGACAGGTATTATATCCACAAGAGCCACAGTTTAATTCCTGAGACGGTTTAAATTTACCCATCTGACGAAGTATCTCATAAATCTGGCTTTCAGAAGGAGACATAGCACGAAGTTCGATGAATTCAAAGTTCTTACGAAGCTCTGCCGACTCCGGTTGACGTATATCAAACTCTTTTTTACCGGCATACTGCGCAACTGCCATATAGTCCTTTACCGGAGAGCGATGATACTTTTCCATGACCGGACCGCCGATACAACTGCCCACGCAGGCAGACATTTCGATAAAACACTTATGGATTTTTCCGTTTTCGATATCCCGTAGTGCCGCCATACAGTTTTCCACACCGTCGATTGCCATATAGGTATAGCTCGGTGCATCCTGTGCCATTGTCTTTAATATGCCTCCCGTGGTCGGGAAAAATCTTGCCCTGCTTTCCTCCTCAGAATCCATCTCTCTACTAAGTTCAATCTTTTCCGCTGCCAACCACTCAGTCAATTCCTCAAAGGTCAACACCGCATCTACGATGTTTCCATAATGCTCCGCCTCGTCCTTCTTTGACACACACGGTCCGATGAACACAGTCTTGGCATCCGGATAACGCTTCTTCAAATCCATACAATGAGCTTGCATCGGAGATGCTACATCCGCAAGGTATTCCAGTTCCTTCGGGAAATATTTCTGAATCAACAAATTAATAGAATGACAACAGGAAGTAATAATGATATCCCTATCTTCTTCACGAAGCATCCGTTCATACTCTGTCTTGACCATAGTGGCTCCGATAGCGGTTTCCTCTACATCAGCAAAACCCAGCTTCTGAAGCGCCTCCCGCATGGCGTTGATGCCCACGCCGTCATAGTTTGCAATAAAGGACGGGGCAAGGCTGACATGCACCGGAGAATCACTTTGCAACAACACCTTTACCTTTTCGGTTTCATCTACAATCTGCTTCGCCCCCTGCGGACAAACAACAAAGCACTGACCACACAGAATGCACTCGTTTCCGATAATATGTGCCTGGTCTCCGGAAAAACGAATGGACTTTACCGGACAGTGGCGAATACATTTATAACAATTTTTACAGTTTGATTTTTTCAGCGTTAAACAGTTCGGCATACTCTGTTACTCCTTTACATGCTCAACTTTCCCAAAACCTTGTCCTTAAAAAACTCCTGAAATGTTTCTCTTGTAATGCCGGTATATACATCATCATCCACCTGAACCGTTACACCGATGCGATTACACTTGCCGATACAAAAGCTACCGACAAGTGTAATCTCCTGTTCCAGATGATGCGTTTCAACGGCTTTCTGAAAGAGCTCCACAATCTCTTCGGACCCTTTCAAGTGGCAGGAACTGCCTACACAAACCTGAACGATCATAGTTTTCACACCTTTGCAAGTACTTGTTTTTCAAAGAATTCCTTGGTGGAATCCGGGGTTACGGAATGGAAGGTATCGTCAACGGTAACGCACACGCCCTTCTGGCAGTTGCCCATACAGAAAGTTCCACCAAGCTCTACCTTATCGTCTAAATTATTTTCCTTAATTAAATACTGAAGCTGCTCTACTACCTGACGGGAGCCCTTAATATGGCAGGACGAACCGATACATACTGTAATTTTCATGCTGTTATCCTCCTATTCGTAATCTACAACATCTACCCAACTAAGCAAAAATTCACGTTCTTTTTCGTTGCCCTTTACAGACTGGGATGCAGCTACAATCGGCATCCACTTCTGCACGTACTGCTTCGCGGTATTGCTCTTTGCACAGAACAAGTCAAGATACTTCTTTGCACCTTCGATATCGCCTTCCAACCAGAACAACAGATAGGTTCTTGCTGCATCTGCGGAAGCATTACCCTGGGTCACATGAGACCAGTCAAGGATGTATGGTGTACCCTCTTCGGTCACAATAATATTAGACGGATTAAAGTCTCCGTGACACACCTTATTGTGTTTCGGCATGCCTTCCAGGCGGGTATGCAAATCATAACGTGTGGTAGCATCCAGCTCCGCCTTACTGATTTTTCCGTTCATCTTATCCTTTAACTTATTGAGTAACGGGCAGGTAGTTCCGTGTACCTTTACCTGTAACTCTACGAACATATCCAGATACTCATCCTTCTTCTCCGGGTCCTCCTGCATCAACTGCGCCAAAGTCTTACCCTTAATGAATTCGGACACAATCGCCCATTTGCCGTCAACCATGGTTACTTCAAAGATCTTCGGAATGTTCAAACCGGTCTCCTCGATTCTTGCCTGATTGAGAGCCTCGTTTAACACATCCGCCTTAGAATACTTCTCATCGAACACCTTTACACACTTGTCACCGTCACGATAAATCGTCTTATTATTTCTTACTGCAATCACTCTATCCAGTTTCATAGTCTCACTCCTCCTTACAGATTCTTATTGATGCCATTCTTTGCTCTACGGAAACTCTGCTTAATATCGGTCTTGTCTACGCCTTCGCCAAGCTGACGCTCATCCGGAGTCTTCGGCTCGACAAACTGCTTTCCGTAATATGCGTTCAGGTACATCTGCTTGATTTCACTCATTAACGGGTATCTCGGGTTTGCACCGGTACACTGGTCATCAAAAGCCTGCTCGGTCATTTCATCAAGTCTCGCCAAGAAATCCTTTTCGTCCGCAACATAATCCTTAATGGTTGCCTTAATGCCTACCTTAGCCTTTAACTCATCCAATGCCTTAATCAGGTTTTCTACCTTTTCACTGTCATTCTTACCCTTAAGTCCAAGGTAATCAGCTACTTCTGCGTAACGGGCCAAGGTATGCGGATGATCATACTGGGAGAAGGTACCCATCTTTACCGGAGTTTCCGCTGCATTGAATCGGATAACCTCATCAATCATAAGTGCATTTGCAACACCGTGCGGTAAGTGATGGAATGCACCCAGCTTATGTGCCATGGAGTGACATACACCAAGGAATGCGTTTGCAAACGCCATACCTGCGATGGTAGCCGCATTAGCCATCTTCTCTCTTGCTTCTACATCGGTCTGGCCGTTGTCGTATGCTCTCGGAAGGTACTCAAAAATAGTTTTCAATGCCTTTAATGCAAGACCGTCGGTATAATCCGTTGCCAGCATGGATGCATATGCTTCCAATGCGTGGGTTACTGCATCGATACCGGAAGCTGCGGTTAAGCCCTTCGGTGCGGTCATATGGAAATCGGTATCGATAATTGCCATATTCGGAAGTAATTCGTAATCTGCAAGCGGATACTTTACGCCGGTCTTTTCATCGGTAATAACCGCAAACGGGGTTACCTCGGAACCGGTACCTGCAGAAGTCGGGATAGCAATGAAATATGCCTTTTCGCCCATCTTCGGGAAGGTGTAAATTCTCTTACGGATATCGACGAAACGCATTGCCATATCCATAAAGTCAGCTTCCGGATGCTCGTAAAGAACCCACATAATCTTTGCAGCGTCCATTGCGGAACCGCCGCCGAGAGCGATGATGCAATCCGGCTTGAAGGCCTGCATCTGCTCTGCACCTGCCTTTGCACAGGCTAGAGTCGGGTCCGGAGCTACGTCAAAGAAGGTCGCATGCTGGATTCCCATCTCGTCTAACTTGTCGGTAATCGGCTTCGTATTGCCGTTCTCATAAAGGAAGGTATCCGTTACAATGAAGGCTCTCTTCTTTCCCATCACATTCTTTAATTCATCAAGAGCTACCGGGAGACAGCCCTTCTTCATATAAATCTTCTCAGGTGCTCTAAACCAAAGCATATTCTCTCTCCTCTCAGCTACAGTCTTAATATTAATCAAATGCTTTACGCCTACGTTATCGGATACGGAGTTGCCGCCCCAGGATCCGCAACCCAGGGTAAGGGACGGAGCCAACTTAAAGTTGTAAAGGTCACCGATACCACCCTGAGAGGACGGGGTGTT
>JAZUBD010000074.1:0-2636 GCA_045638305.1 Lachnospiraceae bacterium | reverse complement strand
TGCTTCTGCGGTAGCTACGTTACCTGCAATAATCTGTAACTCCGGATATGCATCATGTACCATCTGTACACAACGAATTACATTTGCGGAATGACCGTGTGCAGAGTCGATCACAATAGCATCTACCTTTGCCTTTACAAGTGCATCTACACGCTCTAAGATGTTAGCGGTAACACCTACACCTGCTGCGCAGAGAAGTCTGCCCTGTGCATCCTTTGCGGAAAGCGGATACTTAATCTGCTTTTCGATATCCTTAATGGTAATAAGACCCTTTAAGTTGCCCTCAGCGTCAACAATCGGAAGCTTCTCCTTTCTTGCCTGTGCAAGAATCTTCTTTGCTTCCTCTAAGGTAACGCCCTCTCTTGCGGTTACAAGACCTTCGGAGGTCATGCTCTCCTTAATCTTCTTGGAGAAATCGGTCTCGAACTTAAGATCACGGTTCGTAATGATACCAACGAGCTTCTTGCCTTCCGTAACCGGAACGCCGGAAATACGATACTTTGCCATTAACTCGTCCGCATCCTGAAGTGTATGCTCCGGGGATAAAGAAAACGGGTCGGTGATAACACCATTCTCGGAACGCTTTACCTTATCTACCTCTTCTGCCTGCGCCTCAATACTCATATTCTTATGAATTACACCGATACCGCCCTGTCTTGCCATTGCAATTGCCATGCGGTGTTCTGTTACGGTGTCCATACCTGCGCTCATCAACGGAATATTTAACTTAATCTTCTTTGTCAGATAGGTCGTCAAATCCACCTGATTCGGAATCACTTCCGAAAACGCCGGTACCAATAACACGTCATCAAAGGTAATACCGTCACCGATAATCATGCCCATGTTTCTAATCCTCTCTTTCTTTATAGTAATATTTTTTACCCCCCGAAAATAACCAGGGGTTGTATTCTTTGTATTTTACTTTGTTTTGTTTTGCTTGTCAAGCAGAAAATGAAAGAAATGTGAAGAAAAGGACTGCCGCATCCCCTGCGACAGCCCCAACATTTTGTTTAGTACTCCGACACCTTGCGCGGTGCCTTCTGCTTGATATAGGAAATCATTTTCTCATTCGGCTCGAAATACACCAGCGTCTGTAAGTCCCCGGAGGACTCAACAATACAATATACCTTGCGGTCTTTTTCCAAAGAGGTAAAATCCAGCTTCTTCGCCGCCGGATTACTCTTGTAACCATCCAGTGCATGGGAATTGGCCGGAGCCATAATTAACACCTGGTCAAAATCCAGACGATACATATGCTTTCTTTTCTCGCCCGCCATAATCTTGTCGAAATCCAACTGTCCGTCACAAAATATATACTCATAGGTTACGTTCAAGAGCGGCAGAAAATAGTATGCAAAAAAGGCACCGAATACCCCGAGAATCGTAATCAGCTTATTGGTCAAAAAGCCGCCCAGAATCAGGCCGGCTATGAGTACGACCATAACCACCTTAATCAAGGTGTCCGTCACGGTTACTTTCTTCTTTACACTTGCTTCCGTATACAAATCGTTCATTGGAATCACCCTTCTCCTTTACAATACGCAGATACCCCGGCGGCAAACTGCCCCGAGGTTCTGCTGTTTATCGTATTCAAAAATTACATCATGCCCATGCCGCCGGCACCGCCTGCAGGCATAGCCGGAACATCTTCCTTAATGTTTGCCACTGCGGATTCGGTGGTAAGGAAGGTGGATGCAACGCTGGTTGCATTCTGAAGTGCACTTCTGGTTACCTTTGCCGGATCCAGGATGCCTTCCTTCACCATATCTACATACTCTTCGGTCAAAGCATTAAAGCCCATACCTACCTGCTGTTCCTTTACCTTATTCACAATAACAGAACCCTCAAGACCTGCGTTGGTTGCGATGCAACGAAGCGGAGCCTCAAGTGCCGCAAGGATAATGTTTGCACCGGTCTTCTCATCGCCCTCTAAGGATGCCGCAAGCTTAGCAACCTCCTTGGAAGCGTGAATATATGCGGAACCGCCGCCTGCGATGATACCCTCTTCCACTGCTGCCTTGGTAGCCGCAAGAGCATCCTCCATACGAAGCTTATTTTCCTTCATCTCGGTCTCGGTAGCCGCACCTACGCGGATAACAGCCACACCGCCCGCAAGCTTAGCCAGTCTCTCCTGAAGCTTCTCTCTGTCAAACTCAGAGGTAGTCTCCTCAATCTGAGCCTTAATCTGCGCAACTCTTGCTGCGATTTCAGCCTTATTGCCCTCACCGTCAACGATGATGGTGTTCTCCTTCTGCACCTTAACGGACTTCGCACGACCAAGCTGATCCATGGTAGCATCCTTTAAGTCAAGACCGAGCTCGTCGGTAATTACCGTACCGCCGGTAAGGATTGCGATATCCTGCAGCATTGCCTTTCTTCTGTCGCCGTAGCCCGGAGCCTTAACAGCCGCTACCACGAAGGTACCGCGAAGCTTGTTAAGAACTAAGGTAGTAAGAGCCTCACCCTCAACATCCTCAGCGATGATGAGAAGTCTCTGACCGGACTGTACAATCTGCTCAAGTACCGGAAGAATATCCTGGATGTTGGAAATCTTCTTGTCGGTAATGAGGATGTACGGATTGTCAAGATTTGCTTCCATCTTATCCATATCGGTAGCCATATATGCGGAAATGTAT
>JAZUBD010000073.1:0-4133 GCA_045638305.1 Lachnospiraceae bacterium | reverse complement strand
CTGTACACTCTCCCGTGTGTTTCGCGCCTGTCCGAACAAAAACCCGAGCGCATAGCTCGGCATCCCGGACAATTCCCGATTATCATCACGGTTTATCTGCCTTATAGCAGAAGCTGTATTGTACAGTGACTTGTCGCCAGTTTCCTAACTTGACATTCGCTCCACGGAAAACCCGCGTATGGCACGCGGCAACCTCACGCTTCATAGCTATCAACGTCACAGCAAGAATGATTATACACGATATAGGAAATAATTGCAAGTACTTTTTTAAATTTTTTTCGGGACGGTTTTGGCGGTCAAAATGGATGTAAGTTCGAAAAAGTTCTCACGGGGAATTCTCCTTATCGGTCGCTACGGATGAAGTCTTTCTAATTGCTTCGGTATAATTCACTTCATAGTGACGCAACCGCCCTGATGCGGCATCCATGCCTTATAGCGGGCTCGTCCGGACCTCCTGTCCGGACGTTGCTGTATTATATATGAAGCAATAAGAAAGTCTAACATCCTACGCTAAATGATAATCCGAATTTCCCCGGAAAACTTTTTCTCAGTCCAACGAATCTCCTTTGCCGCCAAAACCTGTTCTCCATAAGTTTTTAGTCAGTACTTTTTTATCTCCTATCACCGTAACCCATAGTCAAGCATGGCGCAGTTTACACTGCGCCTGCTAATATTTCGTCTAAGGTTAGAGTTCGTTCCAATTCCGTTTTCATTTCACTTGCGATTCCATCCGGTCTTACTTCCGTGATGATTACTTTATATATCTCCAGTGTTTCTCCGTTTAATTTGGCGGTATGCTGATTCCAATAGTCATCATCGTATACGCCTTCCGATGTCAACGGCCAGACCTGAGTCAGAGTTCCGTCTTTTGCAAGAAGGACACCGCCGCGCCCACTGTAAAATCCGAAGTCCGTACATTCGGTAGCATATACTATGTAAAGACCTGTTTCTTTTTCTATCATCACCGCATCCGATGTGGTATTGCCATAGCATTGATGTTGCAACAGTTCACCGGTGTCCGGATTCAGAACTCCGATGTAAACCTCTTCCTGCGTCCGCCCAAAACCATTCCGCTTCTTCAATATAAAATATGCAACATCTTTTTCTTCCGCATATCCCCGAAGTTCTGTTTCTCCCACACCGCCGCTTGTAAAATGCACTCCCTCTGCATTGGTAAGTACATAAAGAACCAATTCTTCCGGTTCCATCTCTTTTAGCGCATCCGCAATTTCCGGTTCCTCCGTATCTTCTGCATCCCCCGTTTGTGTTTCCACGGTCTCGGTAGGTTTTACCTCCCCGGTCGTTCCCTCTTCTTCCTCTGTGATGGCTTGTGTTATTTCTGCCGGCTCTTGAGTCACGGCTTCCGTTATCTCTGCCACTTCTTGAACCGCTGCTTCCGTTACAGTCCCGGCCACATTTTCCTGCTTCTGTTCTTCCTGCACGGTTCCTTCGGTATCACATCCGCAAATCCCCAACAGCAAAATCATTCCCAACAACGCGACTGTTTTTGTTCTCTTCTTATTATAGTACATACACGATTCCCCTTTCGTTGTTTTCTACTTCTATCATAAGACTTCTCCGAACGCCGCGCAAGAAAATTCCGTTCTCCGTTTCTTAAGATTTATTTAACACGTACTCCTTCCTCTTCTTGACACTTCTTCCTTCCTGTGTTATAACTTTTTTGGTTCGTTTCGACAGTTAACTACATATTATTATAGAAGAAACAGGAGTGCTTTTATGGACGACAAACAGGATTTTACAGAGGGTAGTATTTTTAAAAAGATGATTCACTTTATGTTTCCGATTCTGGGAGCTCTGATTTTGCAGGCCATGTACGGTGCCGTTGACATGCTAATCGTAGGCCGGTTCGGTACCGCTGCCGCACCGTCTGCCGTGTCCACCGGCAGCAATATTATGAATCTGCTGACCTTTGTACTGTGCGCACTGGCGTCCGGCGTTACTATTTTAATCGGAAGATATATCGGCGAAAAGAACAATCATAAAATCGGTCCGCTTCTGGGCCGTGCCATTACCTTTTTCCTGGCCTTTGCGGTTTTGTTTACCATATTACTGGTAGTATTTGCAGAGCCGGCCGCAAGGCTTATGAAGGCCCCGGAGGAGGCTCTTGATTTAACCGTGCAGTACATCCGTATCTGCGGCGGTGGTTTTATCTTCGTTATGCTGTACAATCTCATCAGCTGTATTTTCCGCGGTATGGGCAATTCCAAACTGCCGCTTTTATTTGTAGGTATCGCCTGCGTAGTCAATATTATCGGCGATCTTCTGCTGGTTGCGGTACTTAAAATGGACGTAGCCGGTGCTGCGATTGCCACCGTAGCCGCCCAGGCTGTCAGCGTCGTGCTATCTCTTCTTATCATAAGAAAGCAAAAGTTCCCGTTCACCTTAAAAAAGTCCGACATCCGGTTCGGCAAAGAAATCGGTGACTTCTTAAGAATCGGTACTCCGATTGCATTGCAGGAGTTTTTGACCAACCTAACCTTTCTGGCGCTTTGCGCCTTTATCAACAACTTAGGCCTGGACGCCTCCAACGGTTACGGCATTGCCCAGAAAATCCAATCCTTTGTCATGCTGATTCCCAGCGCCATCTTCCAGTGTATGGCCTCCTTTGTAGCCCAGAACGTCGGTGCCGGCAAAGAGGACCGTGCAAAGAAGGGCATGCTCTACGGTATGGCCGTGGGCTGTGGTATCGGTGTGGTCATCGGTTTGTTGGCCTTTTTTAAAGGAGATTTGCTGGCCTCTGTCTTCTCCGAGGACCCGGCCGCTATTGCCCGGGCCTTCGAATTTATGCGGGGCTTTGCGCCAGAGGCCGTAGTCACCTGTATTCTGTTCAGCTTTATGGGCTACTTTAACGGCCACTCCCGCACCCTCTTTGTTATGGCACAGGGACTGGCTCAGTCCTTTCTTGTCCGCCTGCCGTTGTCTTACATCATGAGCATAAAGACAGAAGCATCTCTTACCGGTATCGGTCTTGCCGCTCCGGCAGCTACCGTATTCGGAATTACATTGTGCTTTATTTATTACAAACGAATGCAAAAGGAGATGATATCGTGAGTCACTGGAAACCGGTTACGAAGCAGCAGAAAAAAGAAATCATTTGGTGTAAGGGCAGCTGGAACTATTCATCGGCAAAGGGCACCCTGATTACCACACTACTCATGGTAGGAGCTCTCGCTATTTATCTGATTCGTGGCTTTCTTTCCTCCGGAAGCACCTTGAAAGAATTTTTTGTTCCTTCTGACCCCCACGTTATCGTATTTGTCTGCGTTTTCGCCGGCTTGCTTGTTATGTGCCTGGTTGTCATACTTATCCAATACGGTTTCCAAGTCATCCTCAGAGCCATCCAGGTACACCGCTATACCGTGTACTATCAGTGCGCCACCTATGTAAGTACCGAAATGAACAAATGGGGATTTTACGAAGTAAATGCCAGACTGGAAGACGGCGGCATGACACACGGGGATCTGAATTTTGCCGCTCCGAAATATATTTACGATGCAAAAAGGCTAATTGCCTATTATTACGAAGAAAAAGGACTCGTACATATCGGCATTCTGAAATAGCCGTACAAAAGAGTCCGACCTATTTTTATCTCCAGCAAGCAAAAGTGGGGCTGCGCATTCATATCATGCGACAGCCCCTTAAATTCACCACTATGTACCGGCACATCACCAGTTCTTCCACTCTTCCCACTCTTTGATCACTTCGTAATGCTTATCCACTTCGATACCGAACGGTGCCATCGCTACCGTCATCAGCTTAAAGTAACCCTTGCCGATAGGTGCTCCGATAAGAGTAATGGAAAAAGCCGCACCTACCACCGCATAGACCAGCATAAGAATAATGCCGATCGGAATAAATATCAGATTCGCAACAAAATTCTTCGCAAAATTACTCTCTACTTCGACGTCCTCACGGAACGGAGCCATGGCAAACTTCGCCACCTGTAAAAGCTGTTTTCCTAACGGCATTCCGATAATCGTTGCACAGAAAATTAATCCAAGCGCTCCCCAAAACGCTACCGATACAAATCCTCCCAACACAAACCATATCACATTCTTTACGTCACTCATGTTTCATACCTTCCCTTTGTTGATATCCTTCTCGTTTGTCTT
>JAZUBD010000072.1:0-6622 GCA_045638305.1 Lachnospiraceae bacterium | reverse complement strand
CACTCACGCGGCGTCGCTGGATCAGGGTTGCCCCCATTGTCCAATATTCCCCACTGCTGCCTCCCGTAGGAGTTTGGGCCGTGTCTCAGTCCCAATGTGGCCGGTCACTCTCTCAAGCCGGCTACTGATCGTCGCCTTGGTAGGCCTTTACCCCACCAACTAGCTAATCAGACGCGGGCCCATCTCATACCAATAAATTTTTGATGGCAAGGTCATGCGGTCTCGCCATGTTATGCGGTGTTAGCAGTCATTTCTAACTGTTATCCCCCTGTATGAGGCAGGTTACCCACGCGTTACTCACCCGTCCGCCACTAAGTTCTGAAAAGTTCCACTCCGTAGCAAGCTACTTCGCTTCACACATCAGAACTCCGTTCGACTTGCATGTCTTAAGCACGCCGCCAGCGTTCATCCTGAGCCAGGATCAAACTCTCAAATAAAGTTTAATTCTGTTCAGAACAACTCTGGCTCTGTTCTTTCTTTTGAAAGAATCAAGCAAAGGTTTGTTCCGTTGTCCTTTCGGACTTTACTGTTTCTGAGGTACGATTTCTCGTCTTCTCAGAATGAAAATTTCAAATGAATTTTCAGGGTTGTCTTACTGTTTAATTATCAAGGTTCATTCACTTTTGCTGTCGTCCGTTTTACCGAAGCAGCTTAACCAGTTTATCACACTCTGTTGTGAATGTCAAGCACTTTTTTGAATTATTTTGAAAATCTTGTTTTTCAAAACTTTCCAAACTTTCGCTTCGTTTCGACAGCTTCCACAGTATAACACCGAAGTGTCTTACTGTCAATACCTTTTTTCAACTTTTTTCTTTTTGAAAATCAGCTTGAAAAAGGAACGGAGAAAGAGGGATTTGAACCCTCGCGCCGGTTGCCCGACCTACACCCTTAGCAGGGGCGCCTCTTCAGCCTCTTGAGTATTTCTCCACTTCTGAAGTGCCTTTCCAAGGTATTCAGTTAACCGCCGTTTTTGTCGGCGCATTGTTCATTATAGCAAGGAATCCCTTCCTTGTCAACGATTATTTTGCTTTTTTTCGCAACAATTTTTTACCGTTTCTACTATATATAAGAAGCTACCACTACATGTCGTATAAATTGTTTCCTTCGCAATCTATGACCACAATTACTGGGAAGTTTTCCACTTCTAATTTATAGATTGCTTCCGCACCTAAATCCTCGTATGCAATCACTTCCGCCTTCTTGATACATTTGGAGAGCAGAGCTCCGGCGCCGCCGACGGCAGCAAAATATACCGCAGAATTCTTTTTCATAGAAGCAATGACCGCATCGGAACGCCGTCCCTTTCCGATCATACCGGTTTGTCCCAGTTCAAGAAGTGCAGGCGCATACTTATCCATACGGCTGGATGTGGTCGGACCTGCAGAGCCGATGACCTGCCCCGGACGGGCCGGTGTCGGACCCAGATAATAAATAATCTCGTTTTCTAAAGGAAGCGGTAATGTTTCTCCCTTTGCAAGGCTTTCTGTCAAACGCTTATGCGCTGCATCCCGGGCAGAATAAATTGTTCCGGTCAAATATACATAATCTCCCGCTTGTAAAGTCCTTGCCGTTTCCTTTGTAAGCGGAGTGTGTAATCGTTTTTCCATCCTATCGTTCCCTTTCTTTATTTTATATATGTACTATTTTGAGTATGTACTTTCTATACTCTTACTACTTTTTCACATTTTTCCTCAATACTGGGACTTTTTTCCTAGAGTTATCCACCGTTTTTTCACTTATCCACAAGTAATATGTTAATTTCGCCGTACTTATCCACCAAAAGACTCACTTTGTCGCCTTTTTATCATAATATTTGAACATATGACACGATTCCATTAAATCTCACGGCTTGCATGCCGGTTTACATGGCAGCAAATATTGATTGCCACCGGAAGTCCCGCAATATGTGTCGGATAGGTCTCGATATTTACTCCCAGTACTGTAGTTTTGCCGCCTAAGCCACCCGGACCGATGTTTAAAGCATTCAGCTTTGTGAATAACTCTTCCTCCATGGCACAGATGTGAGGAAGCTCGGAATGAGTATCCAGATTTCTGGTCAGCGCCTTTTTTGCAAGATAAGCACACTTTTCAAAGCTTCCGCCGATACCGACACCCACAACCATCGGAGGACAGGCATTCGGTCCCGCCAGACGCACGGTTTCCAATACAGCCTCTTTCACACCTTCTTCTCCGTCTGCCGGTTTTAACATACATACCCGGCTCATATTCTCACTGCCGAAGCCCTTCGGTGCCACTGTAATCTTTATCTTATCTCCCGGCACAATCTTCGTATGAATCACAGCCGGTGTATTATCCTTTGTGTTTTCACGAAGGAGCGGATCGCCTACCACAGACTTACGAAGATACCCCTCCGCATAGCCTTCTCTGACACCCTGATTGATTGCATCCTCCAGATAATCGCCTTCAAAATGTACCTCCTGACCGATTTCCAAAAAGATAATAGCCATTCCCGTATCCTGGCAAATCGGAATACCTTCTGCCTTTGCAATCTCCATGTTTTCCTTTAACTGTGACAAAATCTTTTTTCCGAGGTCTCCTGTTTCTTCCTGCTCTGCCTTACAAATCCGGCTCTCTACATCCCCGGATAATGTCAGGTTTGCTTCAATACACATTTCCTTTACCGCTTCTTTGATACGGTCGGTATGTACGGTTCTCATATCGCTTCTACTCCTTTTCTCATAACGAACCGTCGTAAGGTACATACCCTACGACGGTTCCTGCACAAAATCATTCTTACTGCTTATCGGAACAAAAACTATTCCTGCTCCTCCGGCGTATCCTCTTCTTCCACTACAGCTTCGTCTTCCGCCTGCATATCAAGCTCCAACTGTTCTACCGCAGCCTCGCCTTCTGCTTCCTTTACCTTTGTAAAGCTTGCTACATGAATGTCGCGCTCCAGATCCATATTGATTAACTTCACACCGGAGGTAATTCGTCCGAGAATACTGATATCGTCCACCGCAATACGGATAATAATACCTGCATTGGTAATAATCATGATTTCCTGACCCGGGGTAACTGCCTTCGCGCCTACCAGATTACCGGTCTTTTCCATGATGTTATAACACTTTACACCCTTACCGCCACGATGCTGTACCTTAAACTCATCGATCTCGGTCCGCTTACCGTAACCGTTCTCGGATACCGTAAGGAGATGCTCACCCTGGGTATTCATCTGCATTGCAACGATTTCATCACCGTCATCCAAGGTCATACCGATTACACCCATGGAAGCACGGCCGGTGGAACGTACATCCCGCTCGTTAAAGCGGATACACATACCGTATTTCGTTACTAAGATAATATCCTTCTCACCGTTGGTTGCCTTCACTTCGATAAGTTCATCGTCCTCACGAAGATTCATGGCAATGAGTCCGGTCTTACGAATATTCGCATAGTCTTTAATCTTTGTCTTCTTCACAATACCGGACTTGGTAGTCATAAACAGGTAACGCTCGTCATCAAATTCCTTTAAAGTAATGATTGCGGTTACCTTTTCCTCCGGCATCAGCTGCAGCAGGTTAATAATTGCGGTACCGCGTGCCGTACGACTGGCCTCCGGAATCTCATAACCCTTAATACGGTATACGCGACCCTTATTAGTGAAGAACAGAATATGATGGTGCGTCTTTGTCATAAACAATTCTTCGATATAGTCATCCTCAATGGTCTGCATACCCTTGATGCCCTTACCGCCGCGATGCTGGCTCTTGAAATTATCAATGGTCATACGCTTGATATAACCCAGCTTTGTCATGGCAATTACGGTCAGTTCGTTCGGAATCAAGTCCTCATCCGTAAAATCGTCCTCATCAAAACCGATGGAGGTTCTGCGGTCATCACCGAATTTATCGGAAATTTCCATAATTTCCTTACGAATCACACCGAGAAGCAGCTTCTCATCCGCAAGAATTGCCTTAAACTCCGCAATCTTCTGCATTAATTCCGCATACTCCTGCTCAATCTTCTCTCGTTCCAAACCGGTAAGAGCACGGAGACGCATATCAATAATTGCCTGCGCCTGTACATCATCCAGGCCGAAACGCTCGATTAACTTCTCCTTTGCCTCCTGGCCGTTTTTGGAACCGCGGATAATCTTAATGACTTCATCGATATGGTCAAGTGCAATGAGCAAGCCCTTTAAGATATGAGCACGCTCTTCCGCCTTGTTCAAATCGTAACGGGTACGACGGGTGACTACCTCTTCTTGGTGCTTTAAGTATACGTTCAAAGCCTCCGGAAGGGAAAGCACCTTCGGCTCTCCGTCTACCAATGCCAGCATAATCACACCGAAGGTGTCCTGCAGCTGGGTATGTTTATATAACTGATTTAAAATTACGTTTGCGTTTACATCACGGCGAAGCTCGATACAAATACGCATACCCTCACGGTCGGATTCATCACGTACCATGGTAATACCGTCAATTTTCTTATCACGGACAAGCTCCGCAATCTTTTCGATTAAGCGAGCCTTGTTTACCATGTACGGAAGCTCCGTAACGATAATGCTGTTCTTACCGTTCGGAAGAGTCTCGATATCCGTTACCGCACGTACTTTAATCTTACCGCGGCCGGTACGATAAGCTTCGTTAATACCTCTGGTGCCGAGAATCATAGCACCGGTTGGGAAATCCGGACCCTTTACGATTTCCAGTAATTCCTCAATGGTGGTGTCCTTCTCTTCAATCTTATTATCAATAATACGTACTACCGCACCGATGGTTTCCCGTAAGTTATGCGGCGGAATATTGGTCGCCATACCTACCGCAATACCGGTGGTACCGTTTACAAGAAGGTTCGGAAAACGCGCCGGTAAAATCGCCGGCTCCTTCTCCGTTTCATCGAAGTTCGGATCAAAGTCTACGGTATCTTTATTGATATCCGAAAGCATCTCCATGGAAATCTTACTGAGTCTTGCCTCGGTGTATCGCATTGCCGCAGCGCCGTCACCGTCCACAGAACCGAAGTTACCGTGACCGTCAACTAACGGATAACGGGTGGACCATTCCTGGGCAAGATTTACCAATGCACCGTAAATAGAGCTGTCACCGTGCGGATGGTATTTACCCATGGTATCACCGACAATACGGGCACATTTTCTGTGCGGCTTGTCAGGACCGTTATTTAATTCGATCATTGCGTATAAAATACGTCTCTGTACCGGCTTTAAACCGTCTCTCGCATCCGGCAAGGCACGGGATGCAATAACCGACATCGCATAATTTACATAGGATGTCTCCATTGTTTTTTGAAGATCAACTTCTTGTATCTTATCAAAGATATGTTCGTCCATCTTAACCTCCTGAGAACTCGGCAAATATATTTACCGCTCACTAACAGTACTTATCCAAATCCTTTACAAACTTCGCGTTCTTTTCGATAAAGTCACGACGCGGCTCTACATCATCACCCATTAACACACTGAAGGTCAAATCAAGCTCCGACATCGCATCATCATTCATACATACTTTCTTTAAAATACGCTTTTCCGGATCCATGGTAGTCTCCCAAAGCTGCTCCGGGTCCATCTCACCTAAGCCCTTATAACGCTGAATCTTGTTGTTCTGGTCACGTCCGATTTCCATTAAGATGTTATTTAACTCTTCATCGGTATATGCGTACCATACCTTTTTGTTCTTCTCAATCTTATAAAGAGGCGGTGTTGCAAGATATACATACCCCTGCTTAATAAGCTCCGGCATGAAACGATACAGGAACGTAAGTAACAGAGTGTCAATATGTGCACCGTCTACGTCTGCATCGGTCATGATGATAATCTTATGATAACGAAGCTTACTGATATCGAAATCATCGGAAATACCGGTACCGAAAGCCGTAATCATAGCTCTGATTTCCTGGCTGCTTAAAATACGGTCAAGTCTTGCCTTTTCTACATTTAAAATCTTACCTCGAAGCGGCAGAATTGCCTGGGTGGCACGGGAACGGGCCGTCTTTGCGGAACCTCCTGCGGAATCACCCTCTACCAGGTAGATTTCACAATTCTTCGGATCTCTGTCGGAACAATCCGCTAACTTACCCGGAAGACTCATACCTTCCAATGCATTCTTTCTTCTGGTTAAATCTCTTGCTTTACGAGCCGCATCTCTGGCACGCTGAGCAAGCACCGCCTTTTCACAAATTACCTTTGCAACACTCGGATTTTGCTCTAAGAAATACATCAACTGCTCGCTGACAATAGAATCCACCGCACCTCTTGCTTCACTGTTACCGAGTTTTTGTTTCGTCTGGCCTTCAAACTGCGGCTCACCCAGCTTAACACTGATAATAGCGGTAAGACCCTCCCTTATATCTTCACCGGAAAGATTCTGCTCATTGTCCTTTAAGTACTTCTGTGCTCTTGCATAATCGTTAAAAGTCTTGGTAAGAGCATTCTTAAAGCCTGCAAGATGAGTACCGCCCTCCGGTGTGGTAATATTATTTACAAAGCTGTAACAGCCTTCATTATAGCCATCATTATGCTGCATGGCAACTTCTACATAAACCCCGTTCTTTTCACCTTCACAGTAAATGACATCCGGATATAATGCAGACTTGCCTTTATTTAAGTATTCTACATATTGCTTGATACCGCCTTCGTAAT
>JAZUBD010000071.1:0-1938 GCA_045638305.1 Lachnospiraceae bacterium | reverse complement strand
AGCTGGGGCTGCGATTTACAGACCGAGCATGAGCGTTACCTGACCGAGCAGGTATTCAAAAAGCCGGTATTTGTAACCGATTATCCGAAGGACATTAAGGCGTTCTACATGAAGATGAACGAGGATAACAAGACCGTTGCGGCAATGGATCTTTTGGTGCCGGGCATCGGTGAAATTATCGGAGGAAGCCAGAGAGAGGATGACTACGATAAGCTTTATAAGAGAATGGAAGAGTTAAAGTTAAATCCGGAAGATTATGATTTCTATCTGGATTTACGTAAATACGGTTCTGCAAGACATGCAGGCTTCGGTCTCGGCTTTGAGCGTTGCGTGATGTATTTGACCGGTATCGGTAACATCCGTGATGTAGTACCGTTCCCGAGAACCGTAGGTACTTGCGATTTATAATCAAAAGAGGAGGATGCGTATGAAACCGGAAGCAGTATTTCCGAATATCGGAAAGTCAAAGTTATTGTTTCAGACCCCGGCAATCGGATTAAACAAGGAACAGTGTCCGATTGTCCGAGAAACCGGATATTGTCTCCCGCAGTTTATCTTTTGTGTAGAAGGCGAAGGAGTACTGGAAACGGAAGGCAAGGTATTTCAGTTGGAGCAAGGCAGCGTTTTTTACCTTCCGGAAGGACGGGAGCATCGCTATTACGGAAAAGGGAAATGGGTCACCAGCTGGATTCATCTGGCGGGTGTGGGAATGCCGCAGGCACTGGAATGCATGGGAATTAAGGATGCTACGGTGTTGAGTGGAATGGATACGTCCCGTTTTGAACGTATTATGCGTCAGATTCTGACGGAATTAAAGAATGACCGTTTGAATGGTATGGAGCGTAGTTCGGTGCATATTTACGACCTTTTGATGGAGTTTTATATGTTGCAGCACGAGCTGGCACAGCCGCAGACCAAGGGTAAGCAGAGACTCTTGCCGCTTCTCGATTATATCGACGAGCATATTACGGAGCAGATGACACTGCAGGATTTGGCTAACGTGCTGAATATCACACCGCAGCATTTGTGCCGTACCTTTAAGG
Organism: Lachnospiraceae bacterium; assembly: GCA_045638305.1. Lineage (GTDB taxonomy): Bacteria > Bacillota > Clostridia > Lachnospirales > Lachnospiraceae > SIG307. The sequence continues at coordinate 895 of JAZUBD010000071.1, read as the reverse complement.
AGGCCTTTTCCATGCGTCCGTTCGAGTATATTACGAGACGCCGGATTCAGATTTCCAAGCGTTATCTGGCAGACCGCAGCATGAAGATTGCGGCAGTGGGCCAGATGGTCGGTATCCGTGATGTGAGCTATTATTGCTATAACTTCAAACGTTTGGAGGGTATTACGCCGAACGAATTCCGGGCTCAGAACTTTTAAGCACAGCGATATAGAATGAGGGAGAATGTTTAGGGGAGACAGGAGGAGACAGACATGGATTTTCGAAAACGTCTTGTTGTAATGTTTATGATTATGACGCTGTTTCCGATTCTTCTTTTAATCAGCTGCGGTCTCATTATTATGACGTATCAGACCAGTGTCATGAAGCAGGCCTATGATACGGAAGTAAATACATTACAGGCATTACAGAACCCGGTACAGGTGTTAAACCGCCTGACCCGGGGGACGTATAACGAACTGAAAACCGTTACCAAAAACCGGCCGGATGATTTTTTGAATCTGTCGTATCTGCAGACCGTAAATGAGAGTCTGGAGAAGCGGCAGGCTTTTTTAGTGGTGCAAAAGGGGATGTCTCTGGTGTATTGCGGAAACGATGCGCTGTATGAAATGGTGGAGGACTCCCTGCCGGAGTACGGTGCGTATAATGCAAATGTAGACGGAGGCTTGTATGTAAACGGTCGGATTCCTTATTTGGTAAAGCAGCAGGATTTTTTGTTTTCAGATGAGGAGCCGGGAAGCTTTTATATTATTTCCGACGTAAACACTCTGATGCCCCAGACAAAGACGTCATTAATGCAGGCAATCGGTGCCACGGTAGTTGTATTCCTTGTGACCGGTATATTTTTGATTGTCTGGCTGTACGCCGGTGTGCTAAAGCCGATTAATAAGCTGCGACG
>JAZUBD010000070.1:0-7813 GCA_045638305.1 Lachnospiraceae bacterium | reverse complement strand
TCTTCCTAAGACCGCTTGGCCTCCGACTTGGCAAAGTGAGCATGCGAGCAAACTGCGAGAGCATGCTCTCAAGCAGTTGCACAGTCATGCGAACGCGCCCACGACTGAGCGACTTTGTCGCGAAGGTGCACAAGATCCGGTGGATCTTGGTTATGCACCGACCGTAACGAAGTGTAGACGTGGGTAAAGGCAAGGCCCGAGCCTGCATGGTACGAGTTCCCCAAACGAAAGGAGAAAAAGATGAGCGATAAGTTTTTGTTTACGTCTGAATCGGTAACCGAGGGACATCCGGATAAAATCTGTGATCAGATTTCCGACGCGGTGTTAGATGCAATGATGGAGCAGGACCCGATGAGCCGTGTGGCATGTGAGACGGCATGTACCACCGGTCTTGTATTGGTGATGGGAGAGGTGACCACAAAGGCTACCGTGGATATTCAGAAGATTGTGCGTGATACGGTGCGTGAAATCGGTTATGACAGAGCAAAGTACGGTTTTGATGCGGATACCTGTGCGGTACTTGTAACGCTGGATAAGCAGTCTGCGGATATTGCTATGGGTGTCGATAAGGCACTGGAAGCAAAGGAAAACAAGATGTCCGATGCGGATATCGAGGCAATCGGCGCAGGCGACCAAGGTATGATGTTCGGTTATGCATCCGATGAAACTGAGGAACTGATGCCGTACCCGATTTCCTTGGCACATAAATTGACCAAGAGACTTTCCGAAGTGCGTAAAAACGGAATGCTTCCGTATCTTCGTCCGGACCGAAAGTCCCAGGTACGGTAGAGTATGATGAGGCAGGAGAACCGGTTCGTTTGGAAGCGGTAGTATTATCGACCCAGCATGCACCGACTGTGACCCAGGAGCAGATTCATGAAGATATTAAAAAGTATGTATTTGATGTTGTGCTCCCGAAGAAATTGATTGACGAGAATACGAAGTTCTTTATTAATCCGACGGGACGTTTTGTTATCGGAGGACCGAACGGAGACAGCGGATTGACCGGTCGTAAGATTATTGTGGATACCTACGGCGGATATGCACGTCACGGCGGCGGAGCATTCTCCGGTAAGGACTGCACGAAGGTTGACCGTTCCGCTTGTTATGCGGCTCGTTATGTGGCAAAGAATATTGTAGCCGCAGGCCTTGCAAAGAAGTGTGAGATTCAGCTTTCCTATGCAATCGGTGTAGCACAGCCGACTTCTGTTATGGTGGATACTTTCGGTACAGGAAAGCTTTCCAATGAGGAGTTGGTGGAAATTGTTCGTAAGCATTTTGACCTTCGTCCGGCGGGTATCATTAAGATGTTGGATCTTCGTCGCCCGATTTACAAGCAGACTGCAGCATACGGTCACTTCGGTCGTACGGACCTTGATCTTCCGTGGGAGAAGACCGATGTGGCTGGTCAGTTAAAGGTGTACGCGAAGTAATCGGCTTTCGAGATTGCCCCGGTGATGGGAAAAGATAATATATTTAAATAAAACAAAATATTTATATGGTGATACGGGATGTCGTGAAACGGCATCCCGTATTTTGCTTAGAAAAGATGGGAAATTTAAGTGGTTATAAAGAATTCTCATTGAAAAGGCTGTGCGGTTATGATATACTTTACTATAACAATATTTTTATGTTTTTGATTTCGAAAGAGGAAAGGAGTTTTGTTATGCAGTATCGTAAGTTCGGTAATACGGGAGTAGAGATTTCTACCCTTGGTTTCGGTTGTATGCGCCTTCCGGAGATTGATTTGGGAGACGGTAAGTTTGAGGTGGATCAGGAGAAGACGGATGCGATGCTTCGTCATGCTTACGATTTGGGCGTAAATTATTTTGATACGGCATTTTATTATTGTCATGAGAACAGCGAAATTGCGGTGGGTAAAGCATTAAAGCCGATTCGCGATAAGGTGTACATTTCTACGAAGTGTCCGCTGGAGCGTGTGAAAAAGCCAGAGGATTTTGAAGGAATGTTGGATAAGAGCCTTGCAAAGCTTGACACAGACTATGTGGATTTCTATCATTTCTGGGGCATTAACCGCAAGGTATTTGATGAGGTGATTGTGCCGCTTGGTTTATTAAACGAGGCAAAGAGATTAAAGGCGGAGGGTAAGATTCGTCATATCTCTTTCTCCTTCCATGATTCCCCGGAAGCGTTAAAGTATATTATCGATAACGCGCCGGAAATGGAGAGTGTGCTGTTACAGTATAATCTTTTGGACCGTGCCAATGAAGAGATGATCGGTTATGCCAAGGAAAAGGGCCTCGGCGTGGTTGTAATGGGACCGGTAGGCGGCGGACGTCTTGCGGCACCGACGGAGTTGGCAAAGCGTCTGGGTAGCGGCAATCTGAACACCTATGAGCTGGCCTTCCGTTTTGTTCTCGGTAATCCGGGTGTTTGCTGTGCGCTTTCCGGTATGCAGACCTATGAGATGGTAGACCAGAATGCGGCAGTTGCTTCCTTAGAGGAGCCGATGACCGAACAGATGTGGCGTGAGGTGGGCGATGCGCTTGAGAATTTGAAGAAGTTCTCCGAGCTTTACTGTACCGGTTGCGGCTATTGTCAGCCGTGTCCGAAAGGCATTAATATTCCGCGCATTTTCCAGGCATATACCTATCATAATGTGTATGGTCTTCATGAGCTTGCAAAGAAGACTTTTGCGGATTATGTAAATAATGAGAAGAATCCGGGTGCAACCGTGAAAGATTGCGCGGATTGCGGTTTCTGTGAGCGGAAGTGCCCGCAGCATTTGAAGGTGCGTGAGCTTCTTAAGAGGGTAGAGGATACCTTAACCTCGTTGTAAATAACGGAAATGTTTAGGTGGTTTTTGAAATGATTTTAAAGACAAAGAATGAGAGAATAGCAGTAGCCGGGATGTTGCTTGCATTGGGGATTTTGCTCCCCTTTGCAACCTCTCACGGTTTTGGAATTCCGGGAACGGTGCTTTTGCCGATGCACATCCCGGTGCTTCTTTGCGGCATTTTATGCGGTCCGGTCTACGGAGGCTTATGTGGGCTGCTGTTGCCGGTGTTAAACAGCTTTTTGACCGGGATGCCGGTGATGTATCCCATGATGCCGATTATGGCGGGAGAACTGTTGACCTATGGCTTGGTCAGCGGCTTTTTATACGGAAAAACAAAGCTCGGGAAAGCTAAATTCGGCGTGTACGGGGCACTTTTAGCCGCAATGGCAGCCGGCCGTGTGGTATACGGTCTGGTGTTTCATTTGTTGCTCCTGGTGAGCGGGCAGTTAAAGGCGCTGACTGTTTGGAGTGCGATTGTGACCGGGCTTCCGGGGATTTTAATTCAACTTCTGTTGATCCCACCGGTGATTTTTGCGCTGGGAAGCGGAAGAAAACGTGTAAAGGAAAGCGCGGTGCGTTCCGCAATCAATTTGATTAAGGAAGGAACCGCAAGCAGTGTGGTAATCAAAGAGAATACGATAATTAAAACCCAATGTGACAGGGGAATCGGTCCGATAATCCGGCTATATGAAAGCGGAATATTGGCGGATACCTTTGTGGTGGATAAAATTATCGGCAAGGCAGCCGCTATGGTGCTGACTCTGGGCGGTGTAAAAGGATGCTACGGTATTACTATGAGTGCTTCTGCGGTGCAGTGGTTAAAGGAACATCATGTATCCGTGCAGTATGATGAGTGTGTAGAGGCAATTATTAATCGTACCGGGGACGGTATTTGTCCGATGGAACAGACGGTAAAAGAACTGGAGGATGCGGAAGAGGCATTGGTTTCATTGAAGGAGAAAATGGCAGAATTGAGGGCGGCGGAAAGGAGATAGGAAGTGCCGAAATTTCATGGAATGAGACTAAAAAAGAGCTTTTGACAGAAAAGATATAAAAAATCTTATCTTTTTTTGACACCGGGAACAGAGTGTGTTATGATAAAAGAAAAGAACTTATGCTTCCTGTGAAAGCATCGAGGGAGGTCTTATGAAAAAAGAATTGCAGAGAAAACTGAGTTTTGTATTGTTTGTCATGGCAGTGTTTTTTGCGGGTATGGCGTTGACGGTATTTAGTGATTATATCTGGATGGCCTGCATCGCGGGAGTACTACTATTGGCGACGTCTGTGTTTTTTGCGTTTTCTCCGAAGGAGGAGGCTCCGTCCGCTACGGAAAAGACCACAGAGCTTTTGATGGCTGACCGTATGGCGGAACTGATGAGAGGGAATGAAAAGGCGGAAAAAGGCGTCTATATCGCTGTAAAGAAGCAGCATGAGGCCATGGAAAACGGCATGGCAGCGTTGCAGGAACAGATTACAGAACTGGTAAAAGCGCAGGAAACGGCTGTGAAAACGCTGGTGATGTATAATAAAGAAAATGCAAAACAAATGGCTCTCAGCGAACGGGAAGAACTGGGGCGTTTGCGAGAGGAATTAAAGCGTATGCAGGCGGAGCCGGGAAACAGCGGTTCTATGGACAATGTAGTGGATGCCATAAGGGAGATGTCTCATCGTCTTTATGAAGAGATTCACGAAAACGGAGAGGCAGTGCTTTCCGAACTCGGAACTACGGTTGATGCTTTGGAAGAGATTAAAGAGGAAATAAAGGATTTGAATACCGGCGGACCGGTAGCGATTGACCGGAGTTCGGTGCCGAAGGAAGAGTCGATAGAGGAGCCGATGGAGAGTCTTGCATACTTTTCGGAGGAATCGGAAGAAGCGGAAGAGCCGGCGGATGAACTGTATTCGGAGGAACCGGAAGAGAAGGGGTATGAAGAAAAGTCTCTTTTGGAGGAAACGGTGGTAGACGAACCTTCGATGGAAATGTTTGCGGAATCCGGTGTAGATTTGTCCGATCCGAATAAACCGCTGTCGGCAGATGATATCGCAGCACTGTTTGCGCAGGCAAATGCAGCAACGGAAGCAGCCGAGCCGGTAGAAGAAAAACCGGAAGATGCGTTGGCATCCTCCGGCGTAGATTTGTCCGATCCGAATAAGACCTTATCCGCAGATGACATTGCGGCGTTGTTTGCAGCTATGGGTAATTAACGGCGTCCATTGCGGCGCTTGGCGAGATAAGCCGCGCGCTTCTTGCGGTAAGGAAGTTCTACAAAAATAATATAAACACCGACAAAGAAACAGATACAACCGAGGATAATCCCAATAATCAGAGGCTTACGGCTTTTCTTGGGAGAGTCTTCGGTTTTGTTTTGCTCATCGCCGGTTGCCGGAGTGTCCTGTCCTTCTATAGGGTCGGATGATTCCGGGGGATCTGTCGGTAGTTGAAGCGAAAAGGCCGGTCCCTCGTTGTTGTAAATGATATTTGCGGAGCCGACGATTCGTGTGCCGTAGGTATAGGTGACCTTGCCGATAGTATTTTTCCCTTCCGCAAAGGAAGCAAGCTGGGTAAGAGAAACACTTTTTTTTACATCCGAAAGAGCGGCGGAAAACGGTAAAACAACGGCGCCGGAATCGGTGGAGACGATATTGCTGTTCATAAGTTGTACCGTGTCCTCGCTGTTGAATAACGGAGGAACGTCGCTACTGAGGGTCAGCTGTTCGTCGGTTATATTGTAGGTGGTGAAGTTGTCAAAGCCGTAATTTAAAAGGGCAGCGGTTTCGTTATAAAGGGCGGTATCATCCGGAGCCTTCATAATAACAGCAATCAGTGTCATGGTGCCGCGTCTTGCACAGGTAACAAGGTTTGCGCCTGCAAGATCGGTATGTCCGGTTTTTCCCGCAATAACACCATCATAAGGCTGAGTACCGCGAATCATGAGATGCGTATTTAATACCCATCGGGATTCATTGCAAAGATTGGTCGGCGGAATCTGATAATTCTTTGAACCGGAAATTTTTATAAAGGCAGAGTTTTTCAATAACGGCCGGGTAATTCGTGCTAAATCCGCAGGACAGGTGTAATGTTCTTCTTCGTCCAGACCGTGAGGATTCATAAAGTGAGTGTTGACACAGCCAAGCTCTTTTGCACGGGCATTCATCATTTCGGCAAAGCCTTCCTTGGTGCCGCCTACATGCTCCGCAATGGCATAGGCCAAATCGTTGGCGGAAGGAAGCATAAGGGCGTACAGGGAATCCTCCATGGAGAGTTGTTCGCCTTCGTCTACCCAGATACGGCTGGAATCCACATCGATATCGTAAACCGCGTTATGGGAAATGGTGACGGTTTCACCCAGAGCCGCATTTTCTAATGCAAGAAGTGCTGTCATCAGCTTTGTGGTGCTGGCCGGATACAGGCGCATTTCCGCATTTTTTTCGTACAAAACGGCACCGGTTTCGGCATCAATTAAAATGGCGCCTTCTGCGGATAACTGAGGACCTGCCGGCCATGAAAGGTCGTCCGCGGCAACAGGATTTTCTTCGGTGGCATAGGAAAACGCCGGAGAGGGAAGCCCTGTAAGTACGGAAAGGCACAATATCGTTGCAAAGAACAGTTTGCGACGACACGGTTTATGGTTTGATTTATGAATAAATGACATATGATATCCTCCCAAAATAATTGAGCGCGGTATGTGAAAACAACATACCACGCTCTTATTATAGTGTAAAATCGGTCTCTTGTCGAGAGGGTAAAGAAAAGCTTAATAAGTTAGGATTTCATATCCGTCTTCGGTCACAAGTACGGTAATTTCCCACTGGGCAGAAAGAGAGCCGTCCTCTGTATAGACGGTCCAGTCGTCCTCGTCGTCAATAAAGATATCGTCTTTTCCCATATTTACCATCGGCTCAATGGTAAATACCATACCGGGAACCAAAAGCATTTCCGTGCCCCGTTTAGAAATGTAGCTGACCCAAGGTTCTTCGTGGAATTCCAGTCCGATGCCGTGTCCGCCGATTTCTTTGACAACGGTGTAGCCGTGTTTGCGGATGAAGTCATGAATGGCTGCCCCCATATCTCCCAGACGTTTCCATGGTTTGACCTCTTGCAGGCCTATCTGGAGACTGCGTTCCGTAACTTCCACCAGACGACGGGCTTCCTCGCTTACGTTACCGATCAGGAACATGCGGGACGAGTCGGAGAAGTATCCGTTATAAATGGTAGAAACATCTACGTTTACGATGTCACCGTCTTCTAAGAAGGTATCCTCGTCCGGGATGCCGTGGCAGACAACGGAGTTAATCGATATACAACAGCTCTTCGGAAAACCTTCGTAGCCTAACGGTGCCGGGATACCCCCCAATTCCGTGGTTTTTTGGTATACCAAATCATCAATTTCCGCGGTGGACATGCCCATACGGATATGCTCTGCCACATAGTCTAATACCGCAATATTGATTTTGCTGCTTTTACGGATGCCTTCAATCTGTTCCTCGTTTTTAATCAGGTCTCTGGTAGGGAGCGGATAAGGCTCCTTTTCGAATTTCTTTAACTTATCATCAAAGGCAGCGTGACAAATCTTGTACTTTTTGCCGCTGCCGCACCAACAAGGCGCGTTACGTTCCGGCTTTTCCATGAAAAGACTCCTTTGTTATTTTCCCTGGCCATAGTAAGCATTGGCGCCGTGCTTTCTTAAGTAGTGCTTATCCAAAAGTTCCTGCTGCATCTGCGGAAGAGTGCCGTTCGACAAAGCAAGGTTGTGCCAAGCCATAAAGGAAATCTCCTCTAAAACAACTGCGTTATGAACCGCATTGTGTGGATCGGTTCCCCAGGTAAACGGACCGTGACTGTAAACCACAACGCCCGGAACATCATCCGGGTTAATATTCAGTTCGTTAAAACGTTCGATAATAACGGTACCGGTTTCTTTTTCGTAAGCACCCTTGATTTCCTCCGGGGTCATCTTACGGGTACACGGAATCTCGCCGTAGAAGTAGTCAAGTCGGATCGTAGCCATGTCG
>JAZUBD010000069.1:0-3445 GCA_045638305.1 Lachnospiraceae bacterium | reverse complement strand
ATTGTGATCTCTGCACTCGCAGAGGAATTGAGAGAAAAGCTGGTTGGCGGCCGTATCGTAAAGATAAGCCAGCCGGAAAAAGAAGAATTAATTTTGACGATTAAGAATTACGACCAGCACCGTCTGTTCTTGTCGGTAGGAGCGGGCCTTCCGCTTGTATACCTGACCGAAGAGAACAAACCTGCACCGCTTACAGCCCCGAATTTTTGTATGCTGCTCCGTAAGTATCTGAACAGTGCAAGGATTCTGGATATTGAACAGCCGGAGTTTGAGCGTACCCTGCGGATTAAGATAGAGCATCTGAACGAACTCGGGGATCTCTGCATGAAATATTTAATTGTAGAGATTATGGGTAAGCACAGCAATATTATCTTTTGTGATGAAGACCTGAAAGTGGTAGACAGTATCCGGCATGTATCGGGGATGGTGAGCTCGGTGCGGGAGGTGCTTCCGGGAAGACCGTATTTTATACCGAATACAGGAGATAAGGCGGATCCGTTTACGGTGGACAGAGCTGCTTTTATTGAGAAGGTGCTGGCAAAGCCGATAACGGCGGCAAAGGCAATCTATCAGTCGCTGAACGGTATCAGCCCACAGGCTGCGAACGAACTCTGTTACCGGGCGGGAGTGGATGCAGACAGCCCTGCCAACACCTTGTCGGATGTGGAAAAATCAGCGGTTGCGGAGCATTTTGAGCGCCTGAAAAAATTAATTGCAGACAAACAGTTTACGCCGTTATTATTCTGTAAGGATGAAGAACCGGTAGAGTACGCCGTAACTGAACTCCGTTGCTATGACGATATGGAAGCGGTGAAATTCGATTCGGTATCGAAACTGTTGCAGCATTTTTATGCGGCACGGAACCAGTCGGCAAATATCCGTCAGCATTCTGCAGAGCTTCGCAAGCTGGTGGCAACCTTTTACGAGCGTGCAATCCGTAAGCTGGACCTGCAGAACCAGCAACTCAGGGATACGGAAAAGCGTGAGAAGTATAAGGTGTATGGTGAACTTCTGACAACCTACGGATATACGGCAGAGTCCGGTGCAAAGCAGCTTACCGTAATAAATTACTATGACGGTCAGGAACTTACGATACCGCTGGATGAGACGATGACTGCCATCGAGAACGCAAAGCATTATTTTGAACGTTACAGCAAACAGAAACGTACCGCAGAGAATCTGGAAAAACTGATTCCGGAGACGGAGAGTGAAGTATGGTATCTGGATTCGGTACGGACCGCACTCGACCTTGCTGCTACGGAACGTGACCTTGCACAGATACGGGAAGAACTGGCTGCGGGAGGTTATGTGAAGAAACTTCACAAGTTTTCGAAGGATGCAAATAAGAAGGGAAAAAATGCAGGCAAAGGAAAACAGGCAGTTAGTAAGGCTGCAGCAGATATTCTGCATTTTATTTCTTCTGACGGATATGATATTTATGTCGGAAAGAACAACATACAGAACGAGGAGCTTACCTTTAAACTCGGGGAAGGCGGCGATTGGTGGTTCCATGCAAAGGGAATTCCGGGTTCACATGTGCTGGTAAAGGCCAAGGGTGAGGAAATGCCGGACCGCGTTTATGAGGAAGCCGGTGCACTTGCGGCGTATTATTCGTCTGCCAGAGGAGCTGAAAAGGTAGAGGTGGATTACACTTTGAAGAAAAATATCCGTAAGCCGGGCGGCGGACGTCCGGGATTTGTGGTATATTATACGAATTATTCACTGGTGGCAGACGGAAGAGAACCAAAGTTGGAGGAGAAAAAGTGATTCTGGCAGATTATCATGTACACAGTCATTTTTCCGGTGATTCTAAGGAAAAACCGGAAAACATCATAAAATATGCGATGAGTAAAGGCTTGGATACCCTGTGTTTTACCGACCATATGGATTATGAATACTGGTATGAACCGGCAGGGATATTTGAGGTGGATGTACCGAAATATTTTGAAGCTTTATTACGCCTGAAGGAAGAGTACGCAGGAAGGTTTAATGTCCGTATCGGTATTGAGTTGGGGCTTCGGGATGAGCCGGACTTGTTGGAATCCGTGCGGGAACGCTACCGTACGCTCGTAAATGAGAACCCGTTTGACTTTGTCATCGGTTCTACGCATCAGATGGTCTATGTGGACCCGGTATATCCGGAGTTTTGGGAAAACAGAACCCAGCGCGAAGGTATGGAGATGTATTTTACCTCCGGTCTGAAGAACATTGTCAATAATGAATTCTTCGATACCTATGGACATCTGGATTATCTGATCCGTTATGCGAACGGAGATAAATCACAGTATACATACCGTGATTATGCAGATCTTATTGAGCCGATGTTAAAGGAACTGATTGCGCGCGGCAAGGCTCTGGAGATTAACTCGAAGGGGCTGACTCCATCCTACGGTACGAATGCGCCCAATCCCGGCAGGGAAGTGCTGGTACGTTACCGTGAATTGGGCGGAGAACTGATTACTATCGGATCTGACGCTCATGTGGCAGAGGGTGTGGCGCTGTACTTTGACCGGGTAGAAGCGCTGCTGAAGGATATTGGTTTCCGGTATTATGCCGTATTTGAGAACCGCAAGTTACAGATGAGAAAATTTGATTAGTTTGTTAAGCTTTTATGAAATCCGGGGAAAACTATTTGACAGCACAGGGTAAAATACCTATTATGTGTTACATTAGAGTTTCCAACAGGATGCAAGGGTTCCGGGACGGGAATGGTCCTCGGAATGGAGGAAATTATGAAGTGGTTATATAAAGCAGAACGGAAATTTGGAAAATACGCTATATCGAATCTGATGAAATATATTGTGTTCCTGTACGTAATCGGATTCGTGCTTACAATGACGATGCCGGATTTTTATTACGGTTGGCTTGCACTCGATATTGAAAAGATTCTTCAGGGACAGGTATGGCGTCTTGTGACCTTCTTAATCCAGCCGCCGGACAGCAATGTGTTCTTTGTCCTGATCAGCGTGTATCTGTATTACATGATTGGTACTTCGCTGGAAAATGCGTGGGGAAGCTTTCTTTTTAACCTGTATTTCCTGACGGGAATTATATTTAATATTCTGGCAGTTGTAATCTTCTATGCGTTTACTGGCTTGAGCTACCCGATCGGCGTTGAGTATATTAATGAGTCGCTGTTCTTTGCATTTGCGGCCATGTACCCGAATATGCAGTTTACGCTGTTTTTCCTGATTCCGATTAAGGTAAAATATCTGGCGTGGATTTACGGAGGCCTGATGGGCTATCAGGTAATATCCAATGTCAGCTACGGAATCCGTACCGGTAACCTGGTGTTTATCGGTTTTGCACTTACCGTTGTGGTAGCAATGGCGAATTTCCTGATATTCTTCTTCATGACGAGAAATTACAAGCGGGTTTCTCCGGCACAGATGAAGCGGAAAGCGGCATTTAAGCGGGAAATACGTAATGCGGAACGCTCCAGAGG
>JAZUBD010000068.1:0-4606 GCA_045638305.1 Lachnospiraceae bacterium | reverse complement strand
CAGAGTCACCTCCGCCCCACATTGCGGTCCGATGGTCCGCTGGGTCAAGGTATTGGCAGCATGTACCAGGTTCTTACTAAGCTTTCCGGAACGAATCCGAAGCGTCCCCGGTTGCTCCGTCACGGACCATAAATCATTCCCCGGTATATGATTCCACTGCCACGGTTTCTTTAAGGTTACTTTGCCGCTTTCATCCGGCGTATAAGTAAAATCATCGTCACACCAAAGCGGCTCATATACATACTCGGGACGTGTCGAATGAGCGGACACTTCCTTCGGTGCAACGCCGCCTTCGCCGAACACCGGAAACTCATTTTCCCAAGTCACCGGAACCAGAATCGGAATCCGTCCCACTGCGCCGTGGTCCTGGAACAGGATGGAGTACCAGTCTCCCTCCGGGGTATCCACAATACCGCCCTGGGCCACACCGCTCCTTCGCCCATCCAAATCCGAGGACAATACATCTCCTCCGGTAAACTCACCGGTCAGGGAGTCGGCCCGGAAGCATGCCTCCGTACGTAAACCGCCTCTTGCCCAATGGATAAAGAACAAGTAATATCTTCCGTTGATTTTATAAAAGTGTGCCCCTTCATAGCCCAGCATCATCTCGTCCGTATCCTTCACCGCCAACCGGTGCAGGCCGCCCTCTTTCGGTGCCGTCAACTCTTCGTTTAATTCCGTGATGTAAATCTCCCGGTTACCGTAAGCGATATACACCCTGCCGTCATCATCAAACAGCAGTGAATTGTCATGATAAAAGCCTTCGATATAGCTCTTTTTCCACGGCCCAGCAATGTCTTTTGCCGTATATAAATAGGTCTTCCCGGTGTCGTTTGCCACAAAGCACACGTAAAAGGTCCCTTTGTGATACCGGATGGTAGCTGCCCACATGCCCTTGCCGTAAACGCCCTTCTCATCCGCCAGACGCTGGCCCGGAGTATCCTCCAACACATCGTACACATAGGAAGCGATTTCCCAATGAATCAAATCATAGGAACGTAAAACCACGCCCCCCGGCATAAAATGCATGGTGGTACTGACCATATAATAGGTATCCTCCACCCGGATTACATCCGGGTCCGGATAGTCCGTATAAAGAATCGGATTGATTCCCGTAACCTGTCCCATCAATGCACCTTCTCCTTCTTTCATCCTTCGCTGATTCAAAGCCCTGTCAGGACTCTCATTCACTGCTTACCACGCTCTGTAGTTTCCGGACAATGCTAACATTGCGAATAAATACAGACAGTTGTCATAGTAACGTCTGTCGCCGGTACGAAGCGGGGTGTTCCAGAACTTCATGACGAAATCCTTGGCATACGGTCCCTTTGCTGCCAAAGACGCCTGGGCATTGGTTGCCAAGAGGCCTACCGGATGAAGTGCCGGCCGGTCAAGTACCGTACCGTCAATCTCATAAGTCATATCCGGCTGGTCCTTTACGGTCTCGGCAAAGAACTTCTGCTGCTTGTCCGCTACCGCACGCAAGTCTTCGTCCACGCCGTACCACTCGTAATCCAGTGCAATGTTGGCAATGGTGCGGTACGCATCACTGTAGAACCAGTCGTGTCTGTGTCCGAATCTACTCCACTGCTCCTCGGTCATTCGCTTCGGAGAGCCGTCGTACTCTGCGTACTCCGCGTTCAGGCCGGTCACCGGATGACATGCCTTCTTTAAATATTCTCTGGAAGCCTTTGCCGCTTCCTTCCAAAACGCTCTGTCCCCTTCATTTGCATATTCTGCAAACAACTCATAGAAATGCGGCAAATGATAAGACGGATCGGAATAACCGCACTTTACCACAAACTGAATCAGCTTATTGGCCGGGTCCCACATCGGACCGCCCTCTTCGCCGTTCTCTCCTTTATGTACACAGGTATGAAGCAGGTCTCTTGCTTCCTTGGAATAGTTAAAGATACCCTCACCGTCGCCCCAGCGCTTAGACGCAAAGAACAACGCCATGGCATAAAACTCTTCCCCGTCCGGTGCCGGTCCGTAGGCATTCTTCGTTCCGTCCGTTGCACAGGACCATGCAAAATAGCCGGAATTCCAGCCCTCGTCCATATACATATAGGTCTTGGACCACTTCCAAAGACGATCAAACTTTTCTTTCTTATTCAACTGCACACACATCATCATACCGTAAGACATACCCTCGGTACGAGCATCGTGGTTGCCTGTATCTTCCATATAGCCCATGTCGTCGCCTACTTCATGGAAAATACGCTCCTCTTCACTGCCGTGAAACATGGTCTGAAAAGTCTCTTCCACTCTCTTATCAATCTCTTCCTGCGGAATTCCGCACTCTGCAAATACGTTACGATACTTTCCCGTTGCTACTGCTCCTGCCATACGCACACTCCTTCTCATTCTTTGTTCTCATTTGTTAAACCGGAATCAGAATTTTCCTCTTCCGGTCACTTTCCTTCTAACCGCTTTATTATACCATAATTTTGCTGTTATTTCCAGCAAATTACATATAATAGTTCTGATTTTCCATGCAAATATGAACCTACGAATTCCGTTGTCCTTCTACCGTCACTACACGCTTCGGTCTACGGCTACTCCGTGCTTCGATTACTTTGGTCTACTGTTACTCCAAACTCCGGAATTCTACCCCGTTCTCCGTCAAAATCACATACCCATGTCCGGTATTTTCCTTCGGAATGGACACAGAACCCGGATTGATGTACCGGTAGGTGTACTCACCCCTCGGTCCCATAGCCTTACAAAGCTCGTCTGCCACCACATGAGTATGTCCGTGCAAAAGCACGTCGCCCTCCTTCAAACACGGCGGATTGTCCTTGTTGAACTTGTGCCCGTGGGTGGCAAAATACATGGTGCCTCCGATGTAGAACACCGCATACTCCGCCATCACCGGGAAATTTAACACCATCTGATCCACCTCTGCCTCACAGTTGCCCCGTACGCACAAAAGCTCGTCCGCCACCTCATTTAACATGGCAATGACCTTCTTCGGCACATAGTCCTTCGGCAGGTCATTTCTCGGTCCATGATACAAAATATCTCCCAAAATCACCAGCTTCTCTGCCCCCGATTCACGATAAGCTTCAAGCATCTTCTCACAATAATACGCGGACCCGTGAATATCCGACGCCACCATCCATTTCATATGTCATCCTCCGATTGTCTTTACATTCGTCCCGCACATCCGTTGCGATGTGCACCTTGCTTCACTCAACGCTTATCTTACGATAGCCTTTTTCACTCTTTGCATCACCGCAAAGAACTCCTTCGGCCGCTCCTCCGTCAGCTCATACAGCTCGGAAAGAAGTTCCTCAAACACCGCCTCCTTATCATTCTCCGCCGGCTTGTCTCCGAATACCGCTTCATAAAAACCGAAAATATCACTATCCGGCATATCGTCGTACACGGTCTCCAGATAATCCGTTACTACCGACGGCTCCTCCTTCATGTACTCTGTCATTTCTGTCCATTGATCTTTGGTCATGGTAAATCCTCCTAGGTATTATTCTTCAACGTCCAGCCCCCACTCATACATCTCATTTATTGTCGCTTGGGCTGCTTCCGTTTCCTTTTTCTTTATAATTGCATTGCGGTCACTCAATATGGAAAGCATCTCATCCACCACTTCCCCCTCTTTCAGATAAGAGTACTGACACAAATACCCAATCATTCGCGCCGCTGTGAAATCCGTATTCAAATTCTTTGTAATGACATCACACAATTCTTCATGATACCCGCGTTCCACCAGCATATGATAGAGTTGCATACTCAGTTCTGTTCTTGGTTTCATGTAACCTTTCTCCCCTTTTTTCCTTATACTCAAAAATCCTCAATTTTTTCTTAACCTTTCTGCATATATACAAATTGCAATTCCGGAGTCACTGCTTCCTCTTTAAAAATTTTGTATCCCAATCTTTCATATAGCCTTATATTACTAATACTTTTCGTACTGGTAAACAGCTCATACCTTTGGTTTGGATATTCTTTCTCCATCTCCGAAAGAAGCTTCGTCCCGATTCCTTTCTTTTGCATTTTAGGATGCACCATCAATTTCCCGATATAAACAGTCCCGCCATCCTGATATGCTCTGACAGAACCGATAATCACTCCGTTTTCATCCAATGCTTTTAAAACACTACCTCTTTCAAACTCGTCATAGACTTCTTCTAATGTTTGCTTTAACGGCGGAATCTCCATATTTCCAAAGAGTTTCGCTTCGCTTTGATAAGCTAAAAATTGCAATTCAAGTATCTCTTGTAAATCTTCTTTTTGCACTTTCTGAATCATATTTTCATCTCCATAAACTTCAAATTCGTATTATGAATTATAACCCAATTCTGTTGGCAAATCATCCCAAAGTTCTGTCCTTGTTTTATAAATTTTCAATCGTTCCAAAACTTTTATATCTGGATTAGGATAAATTGTAAAACCATCTTCCTCGCCTTTTTCTGTACGGATAGGAAAAGCAAGGTATTCTTCATCTAGTGAAAACTGTGCATTCACACCTTCTTTGTTTCCTCTTGCGTCAAGGCGTATCCACTTATTATATTCATTGATATATACCCCATTTAACCCGTGATAAATTAAAACCGGTGCAATTTCATCATCTAAAACTAATTTT
>JAZUBD010000067.1:0-6385 GCA_045638305.1 Lachnospiraceae bacterium | reverse complement strand
GGCGCAGGCGTTCTTCCTCTTCCTTACGGAGACGTTCTGCCTCCTCGGCCTCGCGGCGCAGGCGCTCTTCCTCCTCCAGACGAAGACGTTCCGCTTCCTCTGCCTCGCGGCGCAGACGCTCTTCCTCTAAGCGCTTCTGCTCCTCTATCATAGCACGGATATCGTCCGGAAGATTTTCCTCATCGTGATAGGTAAAATAAATTCCGTAACGTTCGTTGTATATTTTGTAGTACGGCACAAATACCAATTCGCCGTCCGCGTCGGTTCCCTTTAGCGTAAACGCAATTTCATCATCACGCTTTACAAAGTTCTGATTGCACTCTGCGAACCACGCCTCCAAGCGAAGCTCTTTTTCCAGTAACACACGCTCGCGTACCGTTACATTCTTGGTCGGAAGCACCACCTTCGTGCGCATACGCTCGGTGGACATGTCCTCCGTACCCAGTCCGGCCGCCAACACATACGGACCGTAGGTAGCGGCCACGCAGTTCTCCATATCGGGAAGCGGGTGAATCCGTACCGTCGGGAAGAACTTCAGTTCCACCTTGTCTCCGTTTTCCCAAGCCCGGTCTAACAGCAAATAACCGTCCTTAATCTTCGCATCCTGTGCCTGACCGTTTACCGTTACCCAAGCTTTCTCTCCGGACCACTCCGGAATACGAAGACAGAGGGTAAAGTTGATTACGCCGGACATCTTCAGTGCAAAGGACACCGTTTCGAACTCTTCCATCGTCACCTTCTGGGAAAGACGAAGTCCGAAGTCCTCTGCCATAAGCTCGGAAGCTACATAACGGTTCACATAAAGGCGGGCTCCATCCTGATGATAAATGGCGTTGTTTAACTTGGTGAAGCTCTCCATTCCGGTACCGGTACAGCACCAGAAGTTGGAATACGGTTCGGCAAACGTCTTAAAGTACCCCGGCTCCATCGGCTGATAGAAGGTAGTCATACCATCCTCCGGATTCATGGAACCGAGAATCGAGTTAGTAAACGTCCGCTCGTAAAAATCCATATAGCGCTTCTTACCGGTTACGGTATACAAGCGCTCCGCCAGCTTTAACATGTTGTAGGAGCTACAGGTCTCACAGTTACACTGGGTACGATCCGCCCCCAGGGTGCCCGGTGTACGGAAATGGTCCAGCTCACCGTTACCGCCGGTAATATAAGTATGGTCTCTCTCTACAATGTCAAAGAAGGACTCGGCTGCCTGCAAATACATTGCCTCCGATTCGCCCTTGACTATATACCGGTTCAAAGCACCAAGGAACTTCGGGATGGTATTGTTGGCGTGCTTATTCGGCAAAACATCATTGCCGTCCGCAATCCTCTGGAACATGTCCGGGTCTTCAAACTTCGCCGCAGCCTCCAGATAAACATCCTCGCCGGTCTCCTTATACATCTCGTACAGGCAGTCATTCATACCACCGTCCGCAATGCTTAAGGCCTTTCTGCGTGCCTTGTCGGTCCAGCCCAGTACGCGTTCGCAAATCCAGCCGCCCAGTCTCTTTGCGATGTCAAATGCACGGGAAATTCCTACCAACCGGTACACCGTAAGCAAACCGGTCAGAAGCTTGTGCATGTTGTACCAAGGCATCCATGCCAAGCCGCCCTTTTCCAGCGTCTCGAAAATCTCCACACCGGAGGTAAACAAATATCCGTCTTCCGCCTGACAGCCCGCCAATTCATCGATGACGTACTCCAGCCGTGCCTTGATATTCGGTGCCTCGGATGCGGCATACATTTGTGCAAGCGCAACCATGTAATGGCCCAACGTATGACCCGAAAGCTCGGAATTCTCCCAACCTCCGGTATAGCGGTCCGCTTTTTTCTCCCGCCCGGCCGTTTCTAGGAATCCGGCAAGTAACCGGTCCGCTTCCAGACTGAGCAGGTAGTCCTGTTCCTTTGCATAGGCATTCAAAAGAACGGGCTCTTTGATTTTTACTTCGTCAAATGCAAATCCTTTTATGAGCATTCGCATTCCCCCTTTACCTTTGTTGATTTATATGAAAATATTTCTTAGTTCTCCGCTCCGTAATCCACGAAACTGATATTTAAGTCTGCGTTTCCTTTGATACCGTTTACCGTACCGCCCGAGGTGTACTGCCACATGGTGTAGTTGTACGGGTAATACGGGTCGTCTCCGTAGTATGCATACCAGAAATCATACTCCGAAAGCTCTCCCATGTCCAGATTTAAAATAGACCAGCGGGTATTGGCATATAACATCGGTGTATAGCCCGCCGCCTTGATTTCCTCTAAAAATGCCTTAGCACAAGCGGTACGCGTCTCTCTGGACAGGACGTTTGCTCTTGCTGCCTTATAGCTGGTAATGGCCTCGGTGTCAAATACCACCGGCCAGGTCACATCATAATCCTTCAGGTTTTCGATGACAAACTGTGCTTCCTCCTTAGCCTCCTCTACCGTGGTTGCCTGGGTAAAGAAATACACACCCGTCTCCACTCCGGCTGCCTTGGCTCCGTCCATATTGGTCTTGAAATACGGGTCCAGCTCACAGGTACCCTGAGTTCCCATGCCACGGAAGCCCAAACGAATCATGGCGAATTCCACACCGTCCTCCGCCACCTTATTCCAATCGATGGTTTCCTGATATTTGGACACATCCACTCCTTTTACGGAAACGGTTTTTCCGTCTTCCGTATAGGTGTATTGTCCCTTTGCGTCCTTTACGAAATTCTCCGTAATATAGGTATTCTTCTCCACATCCTCGCGAATCGGAATCAAAAGTCTCTCTCCCGCATCTCCGGTCAGTAAAATGCGCTCCTTATCGGCGGACTCCAGCGTCACACCGCGGATAATACTGTCTCCGCCCGCATCACCGTAGGTCTCCTCCGCATAAGCATAAAAGTCAAGGGCACTCAGTGCATACCCCTGGCCGTTAAAGGAAAGCCGTCCCACTACCTTTCCGAGATACATCTCGGAGGATACTACATAGGCATCAAACCGGATTCCCTCCGGCTCCAGCGTATAAACAAGTCCGTGGTCCGCATGGAGCACATAATCCGCCATATCAAACGCACCTTCCGCTTTCGGCACCGAGAACATATACGGGACGTCATCAATGACCGTATCCAATATAACCGCATCATTCTCTTCCGTGTATGCGCCGATATCCGCCATAAGGGCAAGGCTCATTGCATAGGAGGCAATTTTATGCTCCTCCAGAGTCTTTGCATCCAAAAGATGAAGACCCTCCGGGGTTTCGTTTTCATAATACACATACTGCTCTACACCGTTTGTGTTATGTACATCCCGGGTAAAACAAAGACTCTCCGGCCGCTCGAAGGAATACTCCCAGAAATACACCGCATTTCCGGTCTCGGACTCCAGATAAATATACTGTGCTCCGTCCTCCGGAATCTCGTTCGGATAATAGGCCCGCAAGCCTGCACCCTCGATACAAATATATTCCGTATCGGAACGCTCCTCCGCAAAAGCAACATAGCCCTCCGGCAAGGTCCAGGCTGCCACTGCCTCTGCCGGCTTTTCCAGATAGCGCTTTACTACCGTCTCATCCGGACGTCTCTGCTCTCCCTCTTCCGACACGCCGAACACCTCTGCCACACCCGGCATCCGCTGTCTGAGGAAAGCATCAATGGAATGCTTGGCCGACTCCAGTCCCCAACTAACCGGCACTGCATACAAATACAGCAAAAACGCCGCAAACAACAGTCCGACCAAATGGGCAATCACCACCCGCAGGGCATGGCCCTTTTTCTTCTTTTTCTTTCCGGAGGATGCTGTCTCCGGAGTTTCTTCGCGGTTTTCCGGCACCGCTTCTTCCGTCGCCCGGCTCTCCGTGGCCGTTTGTACCAGCTCCGCCTGCCGTGCCGTTGCCTCTAAGGCCGCCAGCTCCGCAATTTCCTCCTGCTTTTTCGACAAAGCCGCCAGCTCGCCGTCGGACAGGCCGGCCTCTGCCGCATAATCGAAATAAATACCGTAACGGTCATTGTAATGCTTATAATACGGGGTAAACAAAAGCTCCCCTTCCGCATCGGTTCCCGTCGGGATGAAAGCAAGCTCTCCCGCCGCCTTCACGAAGTTCTTGTGACACTCCGCAAACCACTCCCGCACGCTGACACCCTTCACCAAAATCTGCTCCCGCACGGAAACGTTCTTCGTCGGAATCGTAACATTGACTCCGGTCAGCTCCGTCGCCATATCATTCCGTCCAAGGCCCGCCGCCAACACAAACGGTCCGTAGGTAGCTGCCGCGCTGTACGGGGCATCCGGCAGCGTATGCATCGTAATCTCCGGGAAGAACCGCAAGGTGATCTGCTGTTCCGGCTCCCACTTACGGTTCAGTAAAAGATAGCCGCCCTGCACCGCATAATCCGTAGGAGCGCCGTTTACGGTCACTTCAAACCGCTGTCCCGTCCACGCCGGAATACGGAAGGCCAGGGTAAAGCTGCGTGCCTCCTGTAAGGTCACGGTAACGTTCACCCGGTCAAAAAAATTCAAATCCGTCTTCTGGGTAAGCGTCAGCCCCCAGGTATCTTCATGTAATACGGACGCCAGATACAGGTCTACATACAGCCTGTCCTCCCCCGTATGGTAAATCGCACAATTTAATTTTGTAAAGTTCTCCATTCCGGTGCCGGTACAGCACCAGAAATTCTCAAACGGCGTACTGTAGGCCTTAAAATACCCCGCCGCCATAGGCTGGAAATACATGGTCATACCGGTCTCCGGATTCTGGGAACCGAGAATGGCGTTATAAAACGTACGCTCGTAAAAATCCATGTACCGCTTTTCACCGGTTACAAAGAACAACCCTTCGGCCAGCTTTAGCATATTGTGAGTGTTACAGGTCTCGCAGTTACACTGGGTCCGCTCTTTCCCGAGAGTCCCGGTCGCACGGAAATGCTCCCACTCACTGTTGCCGCCGGTTACATAGGAATGGTCCTCGGTAACGATATCAAAAAAGGTCTGTGCCGCCCTCAAATAAAACTCTTCGGACTCACCTAACGCAAAATAGCGGTTTAATGCACCGAGAAACTTCGGAATCGTAGTATTGGCATGCTTTCCCGGAAGCACATCGCTCCGCTCGGAAATCTGCCGGAACAGCTCTGTCTCGTCAAACTTCGCCGCCGCAACCGCAAACTCCTTCCGTCCGGTCTCCTTGTACAGCTCGTACAGGCAGTCGTTCATACCGCCGTACTCCACCATCAGCACCCGGTCCCGCACCTCGTCGGTCCAGGCTTCCGTACGGGTGTATGCCCACATACCAAGCTTTACCGCAATCTCCAGCGCCTGAGGACGACCACCCAGCTGGTACGCCGAAAGAAGTCCCGCAAACACCTTGTGCATGGTATACCACGGCACCCAGGCCGGTTCCCCGCGCTCAATCCGGTCAAACAATTCCTCCGGAGACGCAAACAAAAAACCGTTCTCCGCCTGGCACTCCGAAAGCTCCCGCAATATATAATTCAAACGTTCTTCAATATCCTTCGCTCCGGTAGCCGCAAAAAGCTGTGACAACGCGGTCAGATAGTGTCCCAGCGTATGTCCCGCAATCTCGGCATCCTCCCAGCCGCCCGGATAACGCTCCGCCTTCTTCGGAAGTCCCGCTATCTCCCGGAACCCCGCCAACAGCCTGTCCATATCAATACTGCGCAAATACGCCTGTTCCTTCCGAAACGCATTCTCCAGAACCGGCTCGCACAACTCAACTTTATTCAACGCAAAATTACGAATCAGCATGACAAAACTCCTTTCCCTGTAGGAATCCGTACAGACAACTTCCGCCTCCCGACACCGCTTAAACTTGACAAATAGGGGCACTGCTCCATAGTAATTACATTTTACCGAAAACATCGTTCAAAGTCAAGACTTATGCGAATTTCCATGCTTTTCATTTTTTCGCGAATGTTTCAAAAGTAAAGAGACAGAAGCCCATACAAAAAGCATTCTGTCTCTCAAACTCTTACTCTATATTTCGCACGGATGCCCAATCCGTTCTCTCGCTGTGTCCTGTTACCGTCGGAACTATACGGTTGCTACTGCGTCGAAGCTCTCCTTAAGTGCCGGGTAAAGCTTCTTGAATACCTGATACTTTGCCTCGTACTTCGCAACAAGCTCCGGATCCGGCTCGGTGGTATCCACAACGGTGATGAACTTATCGGCAGCCTCTTCTACGGAAGCGTACTCACCGCAGCCTACTGCTGCAAGGATAGCTCCGCCGTAGCCCGGGCCCTCTTCGCTGTTGATGATGTCTACCTTTACATTCATGATGTTGGCAAGCATCTTTCTCCAAAGCGGGCTCTTTGCGCCGCCGCCGGTTGCACGGATGCGGTCAATCTTTACACCGAGGCTTCTTGCGATTTCAAGGGAATCACGAAGAGCATAGGTAACACCCTCAAGTACA